>CAMKMR010000115.1 GCA_946413945.1 uncultured Lachnospiraceae bacterium
TAATGCAGGTGGAGGCGCAGGTATTAAGGCACCTGTTGATCTCTATCAGGAAGTAGAATTAGAAAAAGGAACTTACAGACTTACTCTCGACTACAATGGAGCTAATGCTGATACAGGGCTTAAGTTATATGCAGGAGCTCGAGAAGCTGTTATCTGGCCGAGTAAAGCCTGGGAGTGGGTCAGTGAAGAAACATATGTAGATTTTACAATGGATGATGCAGGTAAGATCGTTATCGGAGTTAAAGGCAGCATAGGCGATGGCTGCTGGATAAAGCTAGATAATATCAAGCTTTTAAAAGCTGATGCAGAGAAAGTTAGTGAAGATCCCGTAAGTGAGGATACAGAATATAAACCTGAGGATTCGGAAGTAGCTGTAAAAAAGAATGATATCATAGCTAAGAATTCAGAATTTATTACAGGATTTGATCTTTCATCTTATGTTTCACTTAAAAACAGTGGTGTTAAATATTATGATTTTGATGGAAAAGAATTAAATGATCAGGAATTCTTTAATTTCCTTTATCAGGACTGTGATGTTAACTATGTAAGAATAAGAGTATGGAATGATCCTTATGATGCATCAGGAAATGGCTATGGCGGAGGAAATAATGACCTTGCTACAGCTATTAAGATTGGGAAGCTTGCAACAAATGCGGGAATGAAGGTACTTATAGATTTCCAGTATTCAGATTTCTGGGCTGATCCAGGAAAACAGGATGTCCCAAAAGCATGGAGTGCTTACTTGGCAGATGAAAAAGTAACTGCGATTTATAACTATACCAAAGCAAGTCTTGAAAGCCTTAAGGAAAATGCTGTTAATGTCGGTATGGTTCAGGTTGGAAATGAAAGCAATGGCTTTTTATGTGGTGAAACAAACTGGGATACTCTCTCAGGGATGTTTAGTGCAGGAAGTAAAGCAGTCAGAGAGACATTTCCAGAGGCGTTAGTTGCACTTCATTTTGCTAATCCTGAAACTTCTGGCAGATATCAGAATTATGCCAAGCAGTTAAATGATCATAATGTTGATTATGATGTATTTGCTTCATCATATTATCCATATTTTCATGGCAGTGTAGATAACTTGAAAAATGTTCTTTCCCAGATCGCTGCGACATACCAGAAGAGAGTTATGGTAGCTGAGACCCAGTATATTTATACTATGGATGATTTTGATGGACATGAAAATTCAAGAAATCCCAATAACAGTAATGATTATTTTTACAGCATAAGCACACAGGGACAGGTTGACTGTATCAGTGCAGTTGCTAATGCGGTTACATCCTGTGGAAACTTAGAAGACGGAACAGCAGCAGGAATAGGCTTATTCTATTGGGAGCCTGCCTGGTTACCTGTGAATGTTGTAAAAGAAGGGGATGCAGATTACGATTCCAAGTTAGAAAAAAATAAGGAAATATGGAATAAATATGGTTCAGGCTGGGCAGCATCATTTGCAGGCGAGTACCAGCAAGATGCAGCAAATTGGTGGGGCGGATCTCCTATTGATAATGAAGCTCTGTTTGATCCCGAGGGTCATCCGCTTGTCAGCCTTAAAGCATATCATTATCTTAGAACAGGAAGTAAAGCTGTACTAAGATTTAATGATGTGGATAAGATTGAAGACCAGGTAATAGAAGTTGGCGGAAGCTATACACTTCCAGAAAAGGTAAAGGCAAAGTTCAATGATGGTACTAGTAAGGAAGTAGCGGTAAGCTGGGATGATAAAACATCTGTAGATGTAACTAAGGCGGGAACCTATACAGCTAAAGGTAGTTTCATTGTTGAAGAAGAAAATGCTAATAAAGAAAAAGTTAATAATTCGTACGAGATAAAAGCAAAGATAACAGTTGAAGCTTATAATTACCTTCTTAATCCAAAGTTTGAAGATGAGGAAAGCCATAAGGGCTGGACAGTTAACAGGATCAGCGGATTTAACAGTGAAAAAGATGGAGCGATAGTTGAAGATAAGTCTAATGCAAAGTCAGGAACTCATGTGATCCATTTTTGGTCTGATAAGGACTTTAGTTTAGAAGCTCAGCAAAAAGTTTTACTTAATAAGGGCGTATATAAATTCGGTGGTTTCGTTGAAGGAGAGATGAAGTCAGATATAGACACTGTTAAAGCTTTTCGGATCCTTAAAGATAATAAGACAGAAAGTGAAAATGTATCTCTCTCTGGCTGGTTAAACTGGCAGGAATTTAGTATTGATGATATCACGATTACTGAGGATAATACTGAGCTTACAGTTGGTATCAGGGTAGATGGAACTAAAGGCAGCTGGGGGAATTTTGATGATTTTTATCTTATAAAAACAGGAGATATTTCAGCAGAAGAGCCTGATAATAAGCCTAAAGGAAAAGATGACGATAATATATCAGGAACAGAAGGAGATAAGCCATCAGAAGAAGCTGTAAAACCTGCAGATAATAAGCCTGCAAAAGAAGAAACAGCAAAGCCGGCAGAGATAAAACCTGATGATAAGATCAGTGAAATGGAAAAAGGATATTCTTTAAAGAGGACAGACAAAAAATCGGCAGGAGAAATAGTTGATCTAGCAAAAGACTTGCTAAAGTCAGCAGATATAAAGAAGCCTGAAGATGTAAAACAGGAAGATATAAAAGAAAAAACAAAAGAAGACAGCAAAAAAGATACAAAAGAAGAGACAAAGAATGATAAGAAAGATGATTCTATTCTTACTACAGGAGCCGATGAGGATAAGAAAGAAGATTTAGATGAAACAAAAGAAAATAGCAATAATTCTACTTCAGAAGAAAAAATTTCTAATGGAAAGGTTATTGTAATTGTTTTATCTATCCTTGCAGGGCTTGGAATAGCGGTTGCAGCGGCAGTATTTGTTTTTTCAAGGAGAAAATAGGAAGAAATATAAGGAACTATGAATTTTTATGAATATTCATGGCGGAATTATTATAGTATAATAACTGCATTCGTAAATCATTAATGTACAAGGGGGATAACAATGCATTTATCTGATAATAGAGATGACCAAAACCAGAATAGTACAATTGATTCAAATATATCCTTTTTGGAATTGCCATTTTTTGATATGCCATTTCGTAAGCGCGTAAAAAAGTGTTGGGATAATTTTCTTGTTGAAGAAGGAAAACTCAGAGAGTTGATTGATTCAAAAGCTGATGTGAATGAAATATGTGAAAACTTAGGTGAATTATTTGGAATAGCTTTTCAAAAGGTCTATGCTGAAGTTGGAAAGAATGGAGAAAAATACGACTTGATTTTTAATCTTGAAGGAGATTGGTCAAGACTATTTTCTCTTATATATTTTAAAAGAATGGCGCCTGAAAAAGTTTTTGACCATTGGAATATTATTGTGGGAAGACAATCAAATGGAAATGCAATAGATGCATTTGAAATCAGAATGGGTGAAAACTCCGTTAGTGCTGAGGATATTAATATATGGACTGATTGGAATGATGGATATGTTGATTTAGAAATATATTGTGAAAGCCTAATGCCACTTATTAATGCTGATAAAGGTCAAGCATATCAGTTATTATACATTCTTTTAGATCAATCAGTTGGAGAGTTGGCTGAAATGAAGTATATTTCAAGGATTGATTTTATTGAGAATCCGCGAAAAGAAGAATCCTTGAAATTAAGCGGATTACAAGAAGATTTTCTTGTTCATTTACAAATAACAAGAGATGAACTAATTAATGCAGAGAGGTATGTTGACCTATATAGTGCATATAGAATGCAACCGGATGAAAATTCTATTGATGGATTAAGAAAAGATGTTTTTGGTGGGGCATCATGTTTTGTTTCGATTATAAACGATTTTTATAATGGGGACACATATATAATTGATTCTCTTGAGAGAGATGGTATTACATCAGGATATATATTTTATCCTTTGGATTGGGCTACAGGAAGCGATAGGGCTGCAACAATTCTTGATTTTAGAGATTCACTGGTTGAACAGATAGAACAGACATGTGGAAAAGAGTGTTTTGAGTTTATTGGTGGTTTTACTGGGGTGAATTTTGGTTACATAGACTTTATAGCATATGATTTAAAACCTGTAATCGATACTATGATAGAATTGTTCGAAAAATCTAAAGTTAGATGGGCAACATATCATAGTTTTCGAAAAGATGTTGATGCAGTAACTATATATCAAAAATAAGATATTATTTAAAGAGTATTATATCATGATGGTATATTTTTGACCGAAGAAGAATATAGTGAGTTTGTACGTACTGAGATTGTAGTAAATGCAGCTACACATCGTGACCATGGCTATGTAAAGGAATATGGCGAGGGTGTTGATAGGATGTACAAGGAACTAGAAGCTATAGGTCTTCCGGATCCTGTCTATAATAACAATACGTTTATTCTTAAAACGACGGTTTTGAGTGCGTCGTTTGAACATGAATCGACGCAAAATGCGAGGATTGGAGAGGAAAACGCGTCGATTCATGCTAAAAACGCGTCGATTGAGGCTAAAAACGCGTCGATTCAGACTGAAAACGCGTCGATTGAGGCTAAAAACGCGCGGATTGAAGATGAAAACGCGCGGATTGGAAACAAAAACGTGCGGATTGGAGCTAAAAATGTGCGGATTGGAAACAAAAACGTGCGGATTGGAGACAAAAACGCGAGGATTGAGACTGAAAACGCGAGGATTGAGACTGAAAACGCGAGGATTGGAGACAAAAACGCGAGGATTGAAACTCAGAATATCTGGAATAGGGTTAAAAATGATTGGATCCAATACGTCAGGGATTTAAAGAAAAAAGGTTTGATGTTGATTATATGGAGAGAGTTAAAGAATTATGAATGACAAAGATTACAATAAATTGATCAAGGACTATGAGAAGCTTCATTATTCACGTCCTGATATTTATATTATGGATTACAGAGATGGGTTCCTGACAAGAAGTGAAAAGGTACAAGCAAGAAAATTATTGGATCAAAACAAAGAGGATGGGATAAGGATTCTGCTTACCTGGCTCGGGATGAACAGTGGTTATTATGAATATAAGTATTATAAAGCTTTTAAAAATCATGATATGGAAATGCTTAACAATGCACTTTATGAAACTGCACTGATCGAGCATTTGGACTGTATCTGTGATCCGGGGTATGACCATGCATTTTTTGCATTTGTTGTAATACCTCAGATATTGGCGGCAAATGTGCCTGACAGGATTGAAAAACTTATTCCGAAAGAAAATGGTCCCGCGAATAATGGCTATAATGCCGGACCGTGTATCGTAAATCTTCTGATGGCAGTATGGTATGGGGATGAGAATCAAAAAGAGATGGCAACAGAGCAAGCTGAGAGATTTTTAAATAAGAAGATTACGCTTATTGAAAGAGGATATATCGACAGTTATCTCGGTTTCTTGAAAAAAGATCCTCAGATGATAAATGAAGGACTTGTGGAATTATGCCAAGGCAAAAAAAAGAATCGTGATTCAGCGGAAGATGCATTTACAAGGGGATTCTCAGTTGAAGCGCACGGTGTATATAATTTGGCTCATTGGGTATATAACGGAGAGTTAGAAAAAGATGTTGTTATGCCTGATGAACCGAATTTTTGTCAGGATCTGGCAATCTATCAAAAAGAGAGAAATTATAGGCATGGAGAGTTATATAGTGAATATCCTGATAATCTGGAGATATATAAGACTATGCTAAAGACTGAACCTCCGGTTATGCATCTTACTTTGCCTGTAAGGAAAAAATGTACACTTGATGTTAAACGATTCGAAAAAGAATTAATTGAAGAAATAATCAGAAATATGTAGAAAGACAGACTTATGAAGAGTAAGACGATTGAAAATATGGCACTTTTCATGATCATAGCATTTCTTCTTCCGCTGGTGATGGTTGCTGTGCAGAGTAAGGTACCAAGTAGTGTTGCCGGTTTTATTTTTTATGGGATTCAAGCTGCGACTCCTTCTATCGCCGCAATTATTGTTTTTGCGGTGAACAAGGAGTTGAGACTATTTTTTTCGCAATCATTTCGTAAAGATCATTTAGCGATGGCTATTCTGTTACCGAAGGTGGGTTAATAAATATGATAGAAATCAAGTGATGAGAAAAAAATTTGCCGAGATCTTTGTTGATTGTCAAGCAAATTTGATCCACTTTTACGTTTAAAACTGACCCACCCCT
>CAMKMR010000116.1 GCA_946413945.1 uncultured Lachnospiraceae bacterium
GTCCGCCTGCATTCCATTATAATTCTGGCCTGCCTGCATTCCATTATAATTCTGGTCCGCCTGCATTCCATTATAATTCTGGCCTGCCTGCATTCCATTATAATTCTGGCCTGCCTGCATTCCATTATAATTCTGGTATGGCTTTGTTCCATTATAGTTCTGGTCCGCCTGCATTCCATTATAATTCTGGCCTGCCTGCATTCCATTGTAGCTCTGGTTATATCCATTTCCTGGCTGTGTTCCGTTAGCGTTTTGAACATTGCCATCTCCAAATGGAGCAAATCCCATCATATCTGCAGTAAGAATTGTAGTTGACTGTTCTTCCTCATCCATTATTTGATCGTTAGATTGAGTTACTGTCTCTGATCTTACAACTTCAGCTTCGTTTGTTACTGCAGTTTCGTTAATAACTTCTCCCTTTTCTTTTTCTTCCATACACATTCTCCATATTCTTTCTTTCAATAATGTATTGTGTGGATCAACACCATGTAACCACCTCATATACAAATTGATAAATTTTTCACAAAGAAAATTATATACTAGGTATATTTTTCATTCAATAAGGTTTTTTATATTTTAGCCACTGATTTTTTAGTTCTCCCCATCTTAATCCGAAACTTTTTCGCCTTAATATGTGTTTTATACAAAAATTCTATTTACAAAACATTCTTTGGTGTTATAATAAGCTTTACTGTGCGTTATCCGACGAAAAATTTACTTTTTAAGCTGTTTTCGTCAGGAAATATTTAGTTAAGGAATTAGGATTATGAGAAAACATATCGAGATCAGATGGCACGGTCGTGGTGGTCAGGGTGCAAAAACTGCATCACTTCTCCTTGCCGACGTAGCATTTAATACAGGAATGTACGTTCAGGGCTTCCCTGAGTATGGCCCAGAAAGAATGGGTGCTCCTATCACAGCATTTAACCGTCTTGGAGATACTGAAATCCGTGCACATTCAAATATTTATTATCCTGACTTTGTAGTTGTAGTTGATGAAACTCTTCTTCATTCAGTTGATGTGACCCGCGGTCTTTCTAAAGATGGAGCTATCGTTATCAACACATCAAGACCTAAGGAAGAAATTATTTCTTTATTAAAAGGATATGAAGGAAAAGTTTATACAATAGATGCCCGTGCCATTTCAATGGAGACTCTCGGCAAATATTTCCCTAATTCACCAATGCTTGCTGCCATTGTAAAGGTTGCAGGAATTATGGACAAAGATACATTTCTTAGTCAGATGGAAGCTTCTTATAAGCATAAATTTGCTAAGAAACCCGAAGTTATCGAAGGTAATATGAAGGCTCTCGAAAGAGCATTTTCGGAGGTACAGTAATGGCTAATAATAAACCAACAGATTTAAATAAGATACATGACAAGATGCCATATGAAGATATGACTCTTGGTAATCAGATATATGGTGGCGGCGGTTCCAAGGAGTTTAAAACAGGTGAATGGCGCACCCAGACTCCAGTTACAAACTGGGACAAATGTGTCAACTGCCTTCTTTGCGCTGCCATGTGCCCAGACAGTTGTATTGCTGTTAAAGATGGTAAAAGGCAGGAAATCGATTATGATCACTGCAAAGGCTGTGGAATCTGTTCTAAAGTCTGCAGTTTCAAGGCTATATCTATGAAGGAGGGACTGTAAAAATGGCTCAGCAAAAAGACAGAATGTCCGGCAACGAGGCTGTGGCACTTGCAATTAAGCAGGTAAACCCAGACGTTATGCCTGCTTTCCCTATCACACCATCAACAGAGATTCCTCAGATGGTTTCAACTTTTATAGCAAATGGAGAAATAGATACTGAATTTATCCCTGTTGAATCAGAACACAGTTCAATGTCCGCAACTATCGGTGCTTCTGCTGCCGGTGCAAGAGCCCTTACTGCTACTTCTTCCTGCGGTCTTGCATTCATGTGGGAAGAATTATATATCGCAGCTTCAGACAGACTTCCAGTAGTTCTCTGTGCTGTAAACCGTGCTCTTACAGGTCCTATCAATATCAACTGCGACCATTCAGATACAATGGGCGCCCGTGATTCAGGCTGGCTCCAGATCTATGCTGAAACAAACCAGGAAGCTTATGACAATTTCGTTATGGCTTACCGTGTAACAGAACATAAGGATGTAATGCTTCCTATGATGGTATGCCAGGACGGTTTCATTACCAGCCACGCTGTTATGAATATTGAAACTCTTGATACAGATACAGTTAGAAATTTCGTTGGCGATTACGAGCCAGAAAACTTCCTTTTAAATAAGGATATGCCAATGGCTGTTGGTCCATATGCCAACTCTCCATTCTATATGGAAACAAAGAAAAATCAGCGTAATGCCATGATCCAAGCTAAGAAGGTAATCCTTGATGTCTGCGCTGAATATGAAAAGATCTCAGGTCGTAAATATGGCCTCTTTGAAGAATATAAATTAGATGATGCAGATTATGCCATTGTGATCATTGGTTCAGCTGCCGGAGATACAAAAGACGCTGTAGATATGCTTCGTGAAAAAGGAGTCAAAGCCGGACTTCTTAAGGTAAGAGTATTCAGACCATTCCCTGGCGAAGAAATGGCAGAAGCTTTAAAGAATGTTAAAGCAATCGCTATCTTAGACAGATGCGAAAGCTTCTCTGGTCAGGGCGGTCCTCTTGGTTCAGAGCTTAAAGCAGCTCTTCTTGATGCTGGAAATAAAGCTGTCACAGTTAACTATTTCTATGGTCTTGCAGGTCGTGATTACACACCTGAAGATGCAGAAAAAGTATATCAGGATCTTATGGATTACACCGCAGGAACTAAAGACGTAGAACAGTTCAAATATATCGGTCTTAGAAGCAGGGAGGATAACTAAAATGGCTTACAATTTTAAAGAAGTAATGAATAAGCCTGAGCGTTTTGCACCAGGTCATCGTCTCTGTGCCGGATGTGGTGCCGGAATCACTGTAAGAACAGTGCTCAGAGCATTAAAAGAAGAAGATCACGCAGTAATCGGAAATGCTACCGGATGTCTTGAAGTTTCATCTTTCATGTATCCTTATACTGCATATGAAGATAGTTATATCCATAATGCATTTGCCTGTGCAGGTGCAACTCTTGCCGGTGTTGAGACAGCTTATAACGCTTTAAAGAAGCGCGGCAAGATTGATGAAAGCTATAAGTTTATCACTTTTGGTGGTGACGGCGGAACTTATGATATCGGTATCCAGTCACTTTCAGGTGCTATGGAACGCGGCCATGACATGGTTTATGTATGCTATGACAACGGTGCTTACATGAATACAGGTATTCAGCGTTCATCAGCAACACCTAGATTTGCCGATACAACAACAACTCCAGCAGGAAAAGTGTCAAATGGTAAACTCCAGCCAAGGAAAGATCTGGCATCTATCATCGCCAGCCACAATATTCCTTATGTTGCCCAGTCAACATTTACGCCTGCCATGAAGGATCTCTATGAAAAGTCAGAGAAGGCAATATACACACCAGGCGCTGCTTTCCTTAATGTCATGAGCCCATGCCCACGCGGATGGAGATATGACACTCCTGACATCTTAAGGATCTGCCAGCTGGCTGTTGATACATGCTACTGGCCATTATTCGAAGTGATCGATGGTAAATGGATATTAAACTACGAGCCAAAGAAGAAGCTTCCTATTGAAGATTTCCTTAGAGAACAGGGAAGATTCAAGCATCTCTTTAAGCCGGGAAATGAAGAGCTTATCGCCCAGTTCCAGGCAGAGGTAGATAAGAGATGGGAAGATCTGCTTTATAAGTGTTCGAGGTAACAAACAAACGAACGCCCCGATAGTATTGATGCTCAAGTAATCGCGCCAGCGGTAAAATATGCCCTTTGGCACGATTCTTTCGCATCTATTATACTATCGGGGCTGTTTGTTTTTTTCTTTACAGCACTTACGTTCATTCCTTTAGAGGAAGTTTTTTGCAGCTATTATTCCATCGCAAATAAGGATCAGTACTTTTCACTGATTGCTGATTTTTTCTAAATCCTCATAATAAAAGCATCTATCCATAGCATTATTTTTTATAAATTCAATACGGATTACCAGATATAATCCTTCCAGCGCCATAAAAATACTTGAGATATATGCCTATAATTTATATCGAAATCTAAGCTATAATGCCGCCTCCGATCACTATATCTTTGTCATATACTACCAGTGACTGGCCGGTTGTTACTGCTCTTACAGCTTCATCAAAGACCATATCTACAGAACCATCATCATTTATATGAAGAATTCCCGGAGTCTCTTTGGCTCTGTATCTGATCTTTGCTGCACATCTTATCTCTTTAACTACTTCGTCAGGCTGATTGATAAAATGAAATCTTACAGCATGTACATTTTTTGTAAAAAGATCATCATTACTTCCAAGAACTACCTGATTCTTCTTTGGAATTGTTTTAATTACATAGAGAGGTTCCTTGGCTGATATTCCAAGTCCCTTTCTCTGACCGATAGTATAATAATAATATCCCTTATGTTTTCCGAGGACTTTTCCATCCTTATCGATGAAATCCCCTTCTCCTGGGAGCTTAAAACCTGGCACTAGATCTGCAGCATACTTTTCAACTACTCTCTTATAATTTCCATCTGGTACAAAGCAGATATCCTGGCTGTCATGCTTATTTGCATTTATAAGTCCGGCTTCTCTGGCCAGTTCTCTATTATCAAGCTTTTCTGTGTCTCCTAATGGAAATTCGATCATTGAGAGCTGTTCCTGACTTAAGAAATATAACACATAAGACTGATCTTTAGTTGGATCAAGTCCCTTCTTTAAAAGAAATTTACCATCCTCTGTTTTTTCTACTCTTGCATAATGTCCGGTTACTATCTTCTCACATCCATATTCTTTTGCTTTCTGGATCAGGTCATCAAATTTCATACATCTGTTACAGTCAATGCATGGGTTTGGTGTCTGTCCCTCAATATATGTCAGAACAAAATTATTGATAACTTTTTCTTTAAAACCTTCCATGAAGTTTGTAACATAATATGGCATGCCAAGATTTAATGCTACGCTTCTTGCATCCTCTATATCACTAAGTGAGCAGCAGGTATGTGTTTCACTTATACCTGCCTCTTCATTATTATATAGTTTCATGGTAATTCCTATACAATCGTATCCTTTACGCTGCATTAAAAGTGCTGCAACCGAGCTGTCTACTCCACCACTCATGGCAATGAGAGCTTTCTTTTTTTCCATATTTTCTCCCTCAACTATCTTTTTAATATTATATTCTCTGTCTATAATATCATACTCACTGACTCATACGTAATTCTTCTGTCTTTTATATGTTACACACTGACTCATACATAATTATTCTATCTTTTACATGTCACTTTATGTGTAAACTCTTCTTTACATCATATGTATCTTAAGTCTTTTTTGCAATATTTTTTCTGATGAAGATAAAACAACCCCTTTCCCAAAAAAACAGGATAAGGGGTTGTTGTTTTATATTTTCTTATTTCTCATTTGAAAGTAATGTATTTTCCTTTGAATTAAGGATTTCCATAAACTCTTCACCTGTAATAGTTTCATTTTCGTAAAGATACTTGGCAATCTCATGAAGCTTCTGGATATTGTCTTTAAGGATCTGTAAAGCTTTCTCATGTTCATCTCTAACTATTGAAACGACCATTGAATCGATCCTTGTAGCCGTTTCCGGAGAACATGACATACTTGTGTCACCACCAAGATACTGGTTGTTTACTGTTTCCATTGCAACCATGTCAAAGTCTTTTGTCATACCAAAACGAGTAACCATGGCGCGGGCATATTTTGTTGCCTGCTCGATGTCATTTGATGCCCCTGTTGTGATCTCATTGAAAATGAGCTCTTCCGCCGCACGTCCACCAGTAAGAGTCGCAATCTTATTAAGCATTTCTGTCTTAGACATAAGATTATGCTCATCTTCATCAACCTGCATTGTATAACCTAAAGCTCCAGAAGTACGAGGAATGATCGTAATCTTAGTAACTGGAGCCGAATGAGTCTGAAGGGCTGCAACTAAGGCATGTCCAACTTCATGATATGCCACAACTAACTTTTCCTTATT
>CAMKMR010000117.1 GCA_946413945.1 uncultured Lachnospiraceae bacterium
CCTGAATCCGTACGGCTGGCTCCTATTACATGTATATCTTCTTTCAGTAATCTCGATAACTCCCTGTTAAGAACCTCCTCAACGGTAATACCATTTTCCTGAGTCTGCCAGCCACAGTAGTTTGTACCATCATATGCAACTGTAAGTTTAATCCTTTTCAAAAGCTATATCCTCTGTGAGTTATATTTAAAATTTAGAAAAATATTTCTGCCACGATCACGATAGCCGCATAAGCCCCTAAAACAAGCGCTGCGTATCTATCAATCTTTTTATATTCTAACTTAAATACTTCTGTTCTTTCGTTGTCATCATAATAATTTCTAACATCCATAGCATCTGCAAGCTTAGCTGCTTTATCTATCGAAACCTTAAATAAAGGAGTAATAAGCGGGATAAAATCCCTAATCCTGATCCAAAAATTAGCCTCCCTTATATCCGCCCCCCTTGACGCTGCAGCCGTTTTTAAACGCTCCATCTCATTTGCAAGAGATGGAAGAAAGCCAAATGCTATCGCTATCGTCATAGAAAGTTCTTCAGATAAATGAAGGCCTTCTTTTAAGGCGTCCAGCACCTGATAGGGCTTTGTGGTCTTTGAAAACACAATAGCAACTGTCATTATAAATATAAGCCTCAAAAGAAGCAGTATCGGCTGCCAGCTCGAAAATGCCAGAGCGCTTAAAATTGTAAAAAGGCCAAAGATTATCAGGCCACCATGCATTGCCTTAACAAGCTCAATCAAGTCAATCTTTGACAGATATAGCAAAGAAACAGCAGCAATAAAAGAAAGGATAAATGGTACTGTCTCATGAAATATAAGTGTAAGTATCACATAAAAGATAAAGTAATATAACTTTAATCTAGGATCTATCTTTTGGATCAGACTATTATTATTCTTATATTGTCCATTAATTTTATTCATCAAATTCACAATCTAGTGTCCAGTGACTATAACCGTGTGTCCCTGATTCACATAGTCCCTAATCATTTCTCTAATCTTCTCTGTTCTTTCGAGATCGAGCCCCGCAAATGGCTCGTCCAACAAAAGAATATCCGGCTTCATAGCAAGTATACCTGCTATAGCCGCAGCCCTCTTTTCCCCTCCAGATAACTTAAACGGATCTAAGTTCCATTTAAATTTATCCAGGCCTACCATAACAAGTGCATCCCTGGCATACTTTTCTGCCCTTTCTTTATCAACACCCATGTGAAGAGGCCCATACATTACATCATCAAAAACTGTATCCTCAAATAAACTGTCCTCCGGAAATTGAGTAACAAGTCCGGCCGTTCTTCTGATACTATTGATATACTGATAGCGGTTTTCTGTAACAATGCCCTGCCAGCCGTCCTTTCCATTGTGAGGAAGAAGACTTGCTTTAACAGTAACATTTCCACAGCCATGATCTAATCTCTTTGTCGCATTTAACAATGAAAGTAAGCTAGTTTTTCCACTTCCTGTACTTCCAACGATCTTATAAAGTCTTCCTCTCATAAAAGAGAAATTAATATTATCAAAAATCATCTTTTTTCCGTAACTAAACGAAAGATCAGAAATCTCGATCAGCTTTTCTTCAGAAGAAGAATCAGTTTTGTATTCGAAGATCTCAATATTATCATTAAGCTTATGTACAGCACTCGCTTCGCCAAATGCCTCTTCCCCGATACTAAACAGCTCTTCTGTTAGACCAGCCTCATCGCCATCAATACTTTCGGTGATTCCTTCGATGATCCTGCCTTTTTTTAATTCATAGATCTTATCAAAGCACTCGAAACTGTCCTTATCATGCGATACGACAATAAGAGTCTGACCATACTTTTTAGCCATCTTCACAGTCCAGGAAATAAGCTCTTTTCTTTCTTTTCTTTCCTGCATTGAAAATGGCTCGTCTAACACAAGTATCTCTGGCTTCATGGCATAGATTGCCGCAAGATATGTTCTTTGCATTTCACCGCCTGAAAGCTCGAGATATTCATTCTTTCTATATTCGAAAACATTGAATTTCTTTAATAAACCTTCCACCCTTTTAATTATCACGTTCTTAGGATTTCCAAGATTCGCAGGACCAAACACAAGGTCTCTGTCAATCTTTCCAAATACAATGCCGTCCTGAGGATTTTGCAAAGCAACACTTACCTTCTTGTGAATCTTTGGTATATCCACAGAATGAAACGGATCTAAGCCGTCAATTATTATCTCTCCCATTTTTTCAGGTCTTATAAGACCCGAAATATAAGCCATAAGAAGAGATTTACCAGATCCATTCTTTCCAGTTATACCTACAATCTCCCCCTTGTTTATTTCAAGGGAAATGTCACTTGATGGTATATATTTAAGTTGTAAATTTTTTATTTTTATCTGTGCACTCATAAATGATATTTTATCATAAAAACTATATATTTGCATAGAAAAAAGCTTCACATAAAAAGAGGCATATAAATAGCGCATAATAGAACTAACATATAAAACTACTTGTATAAAAAAAACAGCAGGCAAAAATGCCTGCTGTTTAGTAATTCTATTATAAGAAATTAAACTAACTCAAGGATTACTTCAAGAGCGCCATCACCACGTCTCTGACCGATCTTAACGATTCTTGTGTAACCGCCCTTTCTGTCAGCGTACTTAGTAGCATACTCGTTGAAGAGCTTCTCTGTAAGATCAACCTTCTTAGTTGCAGCCTTCTTACCTGCAGCATCAGTAGGAACTTCTGTTACAGGGTAAAGAACCTTAAGCATCTCACGTCTAGCATGAAGTCTTGAAGGCTTATCCTTCTTAATTGTCTTTGACTCTTCATGGTACTTTGTTACCTTCTTGCCATCAACAACTTCTTTGATTCTCTTTCCGTCCTTATCCTTGTCAGCAACCTTAACCTGAACTGTAACTTCTTCGAAGTTATCCTTTTCATCGATTGCATTCTTGATAAGCTTTTCAACTATCTGGCGAACTTCCTTAGCTCTAGCCTCAGTTGTCTTAATCTTTCCATGATAAATAAGCTGTGTTACCTGGTTTCTAAGAAGAGCTTTTCTCTGATCTGCTTTCTTACCAAGCTTTCTGTACATTGCCATATCTTTTATCCTTTCTTATCCGTGTTACGGATCTTCACTGTGCGTACTTCTTTAAAGCCTATGCTCCAAAGTAACCTTCCGCCTGAGTGGTAAATTATTATTCTTCGCTTGTTGTTCTAAGTGAATAACCTAAATCAGCAAGTTTATTTAAAACTTCATCTAAAGACTTACGTCCAAGATTACGAACTTTCATCATTTCTTCTGGTGTCTTATTGCAAAGTTCCTTAACAGTATTGATACCAGCTCTCTTGAGACAGTTATATGAACGTACTGAAAGTTCAAGTTCGTCGATTGAAACGTCCTTACCTTCAGTCTTTTCAACTGTTTCAGGCTCAGCAATAACATCAATGTTGTTAGAAGCTTCTGAAAGACCGATAAAGAGTTTAAGATGCTCATCAAGAACCTTTGAAGCAAGGCTCACTGCATCTTCTGGACTAATTGTTCCATTAGTATACACATCAAGTGTTAATTTATCGTAATCTGTCATCTGACCAACACGAGTATTTTCAACAGTCATGTTTACACGCTCGATTGGAGTAAAGATTGAATCAACTGCGATAACGTCGATAGCTGTATCAAGCTCTTTATTCTTGTCAGCGCTTACATAACCTCTACCATTTCTGATAGTAAGTTCCATCTCAAGTCTAGTATCAGGTCCGCTAAGGTTAGCAATAACAAGATCAGGATTTAAGATCTCGATATCGCCATCTGTACGGATATCTGCTGCTGTTACAACACAATTACCAGATGCCTCAATGTAAGCAGTCTTAGGCTCATTTGATGAAGAATTGTTCTTAAGGCAGAGTTCCTTGATATTCATGATGATCTCTGTCACATCTTCCTTAACTCCTGGAATAGAAGTAAACTCATGTAATACGCCCTTAATCTTAACAGCGCTTACAGCAGTACCTGGAAGTGAAGAAAGCATAATTCTTCTAAGAGAGTTACCGAGTGTTGTTCCATAACCTCTCTCTAATGGTTCTACAACAAATTTTCCATACTTGTTGTCATCTGATTTCTCAGCTATTTCAATTTTTGGTTTTTCGAATTCGAACACGGTCGTGCCCCCTCCTTATGAATCTGACTAATCTTACTAAACTGCCGGCTGCAAAAATAATGCAGCCAGACAGAAATTAATCAATGGATTACTTAGAATATAACTCGACGATAAGTGTCTCATTTACAGGAACATCAATCTGCTCTCTTAATGGAAGCTCAACGATCTTTCCTGATAATGAATCTAAGCTAGCCTCAAGCCAAGCAGGTACTGAAACACCATTATTAGCCTCTACGATATCCTTGAATCTCTGGAGAGACTTTGACTTCTCTCTGATTTCAATTGTATCACCTGGCTGAACCTTGTATGATGGTACATTTACTGTCTTACCATTTACAAGAACAAATCTATGTGTAACGATCTGTCTAGCTTCACGTCTTGTTCTAGCAAATCCCATACGGAAAATGATGTTATCAAGTCTAAGCTCGAGTAACTGCATAAGATTTGTACCAACAAGACCTGGCATTCTCTCAGCCTTCTCATAAAGATTACGGAAAGGCTTCTCCTGAACGCCATAGATGAACTTAGCCTTCTGCTTCTCACGGAGCTGAAGTCCATATTCACTTACTTTTCTACCACTTCTCATAGACTTTCTACGAGATGTTTTATTTATACCAAGATAAGCAGGCTCCATATCGAGTGATCTGCATCTCTTAAGAACAGGGGTTCTGTTAATTGCCATTTTATTAAGTACCTCCTAATCAGACTCTTCTTCTCTTTGGTGGACGGCAACCATTGTGTGGAACAGGAGTAACATCCTTAATTGTTAAAACCTGAAGACCACATGCAGCAAGTGCACGGATAGCAGCCTCACGGCCTGATCCTGGTCCCTTAACCATAACGTCAACTGTCTTTAAGCCATATGGTGCAGCAGCCTTACAAGCTGTCTCTGCTGCCATCTGAGCAGCATAAGGAGTTGATTTCTTTGATCCTCTGAAACCAAGTCCGCCTGCACTAGCCCAAGAAAGGGCATTGCCTTCAGCATCTGTTAATGTAACGATTGTATTATTAAAAGAAGACTGAATATGGGCCTGTCCATGTTCAACTATCTTTCTATTACGCTTCTTAGCTACTTTTTTTGTAACTTTTGCATTAGCCATGAACTAAATTCCTCCAAATATTTTATTACTTCTTCTTGTTTGCAACTGTCTTCTTAGGACCCTTACGAGTACGAGCATTATTCTTTGTATTCTGTCCACGTACTGGAAGTCCTCTTCTGTGACGGATACCACGATAGCATCCAACTTCCTGAAGACGCTTAATATTAAGTGCTGTTTCTCTACGAAGATCACCTTCAACTGTAACTGATTCATTGATTACATCGCTGATCTTACGTACTTCATCATCTGTTAAGTCGCGAACTCTTGTATCTGGATTTACCCCAGCTGATGCAAGAATATTCTTTGATGTTGCAAGACCGATACCGTAGATGTATGTGAGACCGATCTCTACACGCTTGTCTCTAGGTAAGTCTACACCTGAAATACGAGCCATATTGTTTTTACCTCCGAAAAAATTAAAAAATTGCCGCGATACATTCTTACGAGTAACTCCTGTATGGACGCAGGAGGTGAAATATATACCCCTAAATGTACTCATCCACATGTAGTATCACGAGAATATGACGAAACTCGTGTACCCGTCGCACTTAACTAATAAGTGCTCTGTTTTTTAGACGCACAAATAGACAAGGTATTTCTTTAATGATGGGCTAAACATCAAATACCCTGCTCCTCATTTGCTTCAAAGCTATTAGCCCTGACGCTGCTTGTGCTTAGGATTTTCGCAGATTATAAGAACTCTGCCTTTTCTTTTAATGACTTTGCACTTATCGCAAATTGGTTTTACTGATGCA
>CAMKMR010000118.1 GCA_946413945.1 uncultured Lachnospiraceae bacterium
GCTACTCTTGAAACAAGATCCTTTGCAGGACGCATTGCCATAAATGGTCTTATATCTGCCATATTAATCTCCATTCCACCGTTTTCACGGCACAAATAGTGAAAAAAATTTCCCACTATTTTTCTCATTTAAAAAAGCAAGCCGGTATCCTAAAAAAATACCGGCTTATAGATTCTTAATTATTTCTAATATGATTTACTGCATCCTCAAGCGATTTCTTGAAATCTTCATCAGAAGAGTTTTCAAAAACATACAGTTCTGGGATATTCTCCGGCTTATTGAAATTCTGAGTAGCTACGTATTCATCCCAATGTTCAAGCTTCCATACATCTCTGTCTGAATTTCTTGAGATCATTCTCTTATGTGCTACTTCAACATCTGTATGTATCCATACAACACAGAGTTCTGCATCCTTTTCAGCAAGCTTATGGCGAAGCCTATCAAGATAATCATTATCTCTGATCTCTTCTGTAAAAGGGGCATTTATAAGAACTGTATCATTATAATCAAGTGCATCAAAAGCAAGATCGAGTATTGCATAATACTCATAATCTCTGATCTCTTTCTGGAAGAAATCTGATGATCTGTTATATTCCTGATCAGCTACCTTAAAAATCTGCTTAGACAGAACAATAAGAGTATCTTTATCAAGATAAACACAGTTAGTAAGTGCTTTTGCAAGTTTTTTTGATATGAATGTTTTTCCACATGCTGGTGGAGATGTCACAAGTATAAGTTTTTTCTTTTTCATAAATACGGGTCTCCTAGGCTAAAATTACGTACTTTGTAATTATAGCACATTTATACTTAAAAAAAATAGTCTAAATTATTATTTTTTTGTAATATAACCCTTTGCTGTAAGAAGTTCAGCGCAAAGCACTGCACCACCTGCAGCTCCACGGAGTGTATTATGTGAAAGACCAACAAATTTATAGTCGAAAAGAGAGTCCTCTCTGAGACGTCCCATAGAAACGCCCATACCGCCTTCATAGTTTACATCAAGCGCAACCTGAGGTCTATTATCCTCTTCAAGATACTGGATGAACTGCTTTGGAGCTGAAGGAAGGTTAAGTTCCTGTGGCTCACCCTTAAAGTTTTTCCATGCCTCAAGTATCTGCTCTTTAGTTGGCTTCTTCTTAAAGTTAACAAATACTGTAGCTGTATGTCCGTAAAGAACTGGAACTCTGATACACTGGCTTGTGATCTTAGGACCATTTTCACACTTCTTTATAACGCCGTCTTCAACCTTACCCCAGATTCTAAGTGGCTCCTGCTCAGACTTCTCTTCTTCACCACCGATATAAGGAATGATATTTCCTTCCATCTCTGGCCACTCTGCAAAATTCTTTCCTGCACCTGAAATAGCCTGGTAGGTTGTAGCTACCATCTCGTAGGGCTCGAATTCCTTCCATGCTGTAAGAGCAGGTGTGTAGCTCTGGATTGAGCAGTTAGGCTTAACTGCGATGAATCCTCTTGTTGTTCCAAGACGCTTCTTCTGGAATGGGATAACATCAAAATGTTCCGGATTAAGTTCAGGCACTACCATTGGTACGTCTGGTGTCCATCTATGAGCTGAGTTGTTTGATACAACAGGTGTCTCTGTTTTTGCATAAGCTTCTTCAATTGCCTTGATCTCATCCTTCTTCATATCAACAGCTGAAAGAACGAAATCTACAGTTGAAGCAACTTTTTCAACTTCATTTACATCATAAAGTACAAGGTCCTTAACTGAGTCAGGAATTGGCTGATCCATCTTCCATCTTCCTTCAACAGCCTGGGCATAAGTTTTACCGGCACTTCTTGGTGAAGCCGCAACTGTTGTAACTTCAAACCATGGGTGATTTGCAATTATCTGTATAAATCTCTGTCCTACCATACCTGTAGCGCCAAGAACGCCAACTCTTAACTTATCGCTCATATTATTTCTCCAATTCTCTATTTTAATTACACTTTTGATAAACCAGATTAAATTAATTATCCGCTTTATAAATCTTGCTTTATAAATCATATTTTATAAATCTTACTTTATAAATCTTATTTTATAAATCTTGCTTTATAAATCCTGCTTTATAAATCTTATTTTATAAATCTTACTTTATAAATCTTATTTTATAAATCTTATTTTATAAATCTTACTTGATAACTCTTACTTTAACAACGCCATCAACAGCTTCAAGCGCCTTAGCAGCATCTGCTGAAACTGCAGCATCTGTATCAAGGATAGTATATGCATAGTCACCCTTTGCCTTACTTACCATTGATGCAACGTTGATATTTTCCTTAGCAAATACTCCTGTGAACTGAGTTAACATGTTAGGAATATTCTTATGGCATACTGTTACTCTGCCTGCTGTCTCAACAGGGCCTGCTGAAACTGAAGGATAGTTAACTGAATTCTTGATATTACCATTTTCAATGAAATCACGGATTTCTTTTGCTGTCATTATAGCACAGTTATCTTCTGATTCCTGTGTTGAAGCACCAAGATGAGGTGTGCAGATAACATTCTCAACACCTGCAATGTTAGGATTAGCAAAGTCAGTAACATATTTCTTAACCTTGCCAGCACTAAGCGCTTCTTTCATTGCATCCTCATCTACAAGAATGTCTCTTGCAAAGTTAAGGAATACAACTCCATCCTTCATCTGATCAAGAGCATCTTTATTAATCATACCCTTTGTAGAATCAAGAAGTGGAACATGGATTGTGATGAAATCACAATTCTTATAGATATCATTTACATCTGTGATATGCTTTACAGATCTTGAAAGACCCCAAGCTGCTTCAACAGATACAAATGGATCGTAGCCGTAAACTTCCATACCAAGGCGAACTGCAATGTTAGCAACCTTAGCACCGATAGCTCCAAGACCGATAACACCAAGCTTCTTGCCATAGATTTCATTTCCAGCGAAAGCCTTCTTAGCCTTCTCTGCTGTCTTTGCAATATCAGCATCTTCTTTATTATCTTTAACCCACTCTGCACCACCGATAATGTCACGAGAAGCAAGGAGCATACCTGCTACAACAAGTTCCTTAACACCATTAGCGTTAGCACCTGGAGTATTAAATACTACAATACCCTTTTCGGCACATTTATCAAGTGGAATGTTATTAACACCAGCACCTGCTCTTGCTACTGCAAGAAGCTTTTCTGAAAGTTCCATATCATGCATTGAAGCACTTCTAACAAGGATTGCTTCAGCTTCATTTACATCAGCTGTAACTTCATACTTATCAGCTGGTAAAAGAGTAAGACCGCAATCAGCGATCGGATTAAGGCAATTAATCTTTGTCATATTTATCATCTCCTGTATACACCAGTCCAGAGCCTTAATTTTAAAGCTCTGGACATACTTTTAAACTTTATGCATAATGATCAATCCTGTTTTATTATATCCTATAGATTAATCGTGTTTTATTATATCCTACAGATCAGTCCTGTTTTATTATATCCTACGGATCAGTCCTGTTTTATTATATCCTACAGATTAATCGTGTTTTATTATATCCTAAGTTTTATCACAACAGTTTTGATCATCTAACTATCCTGTCTTTACTGATTGTCAGCTTCGAACTTCTTCATGAACTCAACAAGCTTTTCAACGCCTTCAACAGGCATTGCGTTGTAGATAGAAGCTCTCATACCACCAACTGAACGATGTCCTTTAAGATTTACGAATCCAGCTTCTGTAGCTTCCTTGATGAACTTAGCGTTAAGTTCTTCTGAATCAGTTACAAATGGAACGTTCATAAGTGATCTGTCTTCTTTTCTTACTGTTCCTCTGAACATCTTTGAATTATCAAGGAAATCATAAAGGATTCCAGCCTTCTTTTCATTGATCTTCTGCATCTCGCTAAGGCCACCAAGCGACTTTAAGTATTTGAATACAAGTCCGCACATGTAAATACCCCAGCAGTTTGGTGTATTGTAAAGAGATTCAGCATCAGCCTGAGTCTTATACTTAAGCATTGTAGGAACTGATTCTGGAAGATCGTCTCTGATAAGGTCTTCACGAATGATAGCAACAACTACACCAGCTGGTCCAACATTCTTCTGAACACCGAAGTAAATGAGACCGTAGTCAGATACATTTACAGGCTGTGAAAGAATGTCTGATGACATGTCAGCTACAAGAATCTTTCCCTTTGTATTAGGAAGAGTCTTAAATGTAGTTCCATATATTGTATTGTTATGGCAAATATATACATAATCTGCATCATCATCGATTGGAAGATCCGAACAATCTGGGATATAGGAGAATGTCTTATCTGCTGAGGATGCTACTGCAACGGCTTTACCGTATTTCTTTGCTTCCTCGTAAGCTTTCTTAGCCCACTGTCCAGTGATGATGTAATCAGCAACACCGTTCTTCATAAGGTTCATAGGAACCGCTGCGAACTGCTGTGAAGCACCGCCCTGAAGGAAAAGCACTTTGTAATTGTCAGGAACATTAAGAAGATCTCTTAAATCTTTCTCAGCTTCCTTAATGATGTTATCAAAGACCTTGGATCTATGACTCATCTCCATTACACTCTGTCCGCTTCCCTGATAGTCAAGCATCTCTTCTGCTGCCTGCTTTAAAACAGCTTCAGGGAGCATAGATGGTCCTGCTGAAAAATTGTAAACTCTTGCCATGTCTTTTTTCTTCCTCCGATTTATTATTCTTCAAAAGCTGGGGCGTATAAAACGTCCCAACTTTAAAGTAACGACTTTATTATATTAAAGTAACATTTATTTATCAATATAGAATTATATAGCAAAAATAATGATTTTTTTCCTATATTTTATTAAAATTCACGTCATTTCACCAAATATATTGGCTTCTGATCTTTATTTAGGCAATTTTTTTGCCCCGATATTTTCCAGATTTTTTACCCCGGCAATTTGTTCCGTCTTTTTTGGTGTTTCATCCCGAAACTCTTTATTTGGTCTTATTTAACTCTGCCTCAGAATCAAAGCATGTTGAAATAGGAGCACCAGGAGCAACCATTGGCCAAACCTTGTCATCCATACCGATCTGGCAGTCGATAACATAAGCGCCTTCGCCCTTGATTGCTTCATCTAAAGCCTTCTTAAACTCTTCTACAGTCTTTACTGTAAATGCTGTAGCGCCAAGACCTTCTGAAACCTTAGCAAAATCAACATTATCATTAAGCATTGTATTAGAATATCTCTTATCATAGAAAAGAGTCTGCCACTGGCGTACCATACCAAGAACGTGGTTATTGATAACTACTTCGATGATATGAGTATTTGTACGAGATGCTGTGGCGATTTCATTTAAATTCATTCTAAAGCAGCCATCACCTGCGATATTGATAACTGTCTTGTCAGGACGGCCTGTCTTTGCACCGATACAGGCGCCAACGCCATAACCCATTGTACCAAGCCCACCTGATGTAAGTAACTGACGTGGTTCCTTATAGTCATAATACTGAGCAGCCCACATCTGATGCTGTCCAACGTCTGTTGTGATTATCGCATCGCCATTTGTCGCCTCGTAAATGCTTCTGATGATCGCTGGACCTGTAAGATGTTCCATATCATAAGTAAGTGGATTCTCTTCCTTAAGCTTCTTAATCTCAGCCATCCATTCAGGCTTAGGAGAATTCTTAAGCTGTGAATTAAGGATCTTTAAGATTTCCTTTGCATCACCGATAACAGCTGCATCTGCTGTGATATTCTTTGAAATCTCAGCAGCATCTATATCAATGTGAATGATCTTAGCATCATTTGCAAAACGAGATGCGTCTCCGATAACTCTGTCTGAGAAACGTGCGCCGATTACAACTACAAGATCAGCCTTGTTGAGTCCAAAGTTAGAAGCCTTTGTACCATGCATACCGATCATGCCTGTATATCTTTCGTTTGTTCCGTCAAATGCCCCTTTCCCCATTAATGTATCGCAAACTGGAGCATCGATTGTTTCTACAA
>CAMKMR010000119.1 GCA_946413945.1 uncultured Lachnospiraceae bacterium
CTTTTTTTTACCGTTCGTGAGGTATTATTACCGTTCGTCAAGTTTTGGTTGAATTAGAATTAAAAATGATTAATATATTTTATGTTTTTGACAAAATATCTGAGCGAAAAGAATAAGAAGAGTAAAGAGGTGTGATTTTATATCATTATAAAACGGAGAGGAAAATATGATTCAGGTAGATAATCTTTCAATGAAATATGAGAAAGCAGATAAATATTCGTTATCAAATGTTACTTTTAAAATTGATGAGGGTGAAATGGTTGGTTTAATAGGTAAGAACGGAGCCGGAAAATCAACACTTTTAAAAAGTATCTGTAAATTTATTAATCCTGTTAATGGCAATATATATATTGATGGAAAGAATATTAAAGAGGAAGAGGGCTGCCTTGATGATGTGGGAATATTATTAGAACCTGTTTTTTTTCCGTATATGAGCGCTTATGATAATTTGGCGTTTTATTTAAATATACATGGGAAAGAAAAGTATTTAGATGAGATAGATGACATTCTTGATCTTGTAGGATTAATTAAAAATAAAAATCAGAAGCCTACAGATTTTTCTTTTGGGATGAAACAAAGGCTAGGTTTAGCACAAGCGTTAATTGGTAATCCACAAAAGTTAATACTAGATGAGCCATTTGTGGGACTAGATCCAGTTGGGGTGAAAGATTTGATTGATATTCTTAAAGATCAGGTAAAAAAAAGAAAAATGCAGGTGATAATTTCAAGCCATCAACTATATGAATTAAATGAATTATGTAATCGAGTATTGGTGTTATATAACGGTGAATTAGTATTTGATGGTGTTCCTGATTTTTTACCGCATTTGATGGTTACTTTAAATAATGATTATAAGAAAAAAATAAGTGGAATAAATTTAACAGATGATAGTAGAACGGTTGAAATCGGAATGGATCATGTCGATATAAATCTTCGCAAAATAATGAAAGATTATATTATTAAATCTATTGATACAAAAAAGAATTCGCTGGAACAGTTTTTTACTGACTGATAGCAGGGGGATAAAATGAGAGCTTTAATTAAAAGTGAAATAAAAAAAACATTTAGGAGAATGGATGCAAAAGTGCTGATATTGCTTGGATTATGGCCGGCTATGTTATGTATGCTTATTTTATTAAAACCAGATGTTTTTAAAATGTCAGGGGTAGCTATAGGCGCTTATGAGTTTGCTAACTATATGGTTGTTATTCAAAATGAAATTTTTCTTCCACTGTTAATAAGTGCTATGATAGCCAGCATGTCGTTTTATCAAGAGATACATAAAAAAGTAATTTATTTTTATAAAGATCTGCCACGAAAAAAAATTCTTATAGCAAAATATTTATCAGTTTATAGTGTTTATTTTGTTTTTTTATTTCTTTATATTGTTGTGTCATTTATTGCATATTATTTAGAATTTAGAAGTAACAGCCTGGCTACAGGGACATTTATGGCATATCCAGAAGAGGCTATAAGTGGACTTTATACAGCTATCCAGATAATTTTTGGGGCAACCTTATATATTCATGTAGGAATTACATTAGCAATACGTATATCAACGGGATTATCAATATTTGGGATGACCTTATTCTATATGTTTGCTAAGATTGTGCCTAATTTTAAATTTTTAAAATTTATTTTTCCAATCGGATATAAAGAAGTCATTAGTTTCGGGGCACATTCGCTTTTATATTCAAGCTTGTTGTCAGTAATAGTTTTTGGAATATACCATATGCTTTTATTTGTAATCAATAAAAAGTATTTTGATAAAATGCAGTTTAACTAAGGACTTAATTAAGGGAAGAGATGAAGCAACATCCAAACAGATTATGACACAGATATGATAAAAAATATAGTTTAGGTTATGCCATTAACCTTTGATGAAAGAAACCTTTTGCTGAATAATATGACTTAAGGATTGCACGAAACAAAGCAATCTCTTATGTTGTAAGATATTATTCTCCAGGAGGTTTTTTCTATGCAGGAAAGTTTTTATAAGAAAACGATGAAGATAGCGATTCCTGTGGCTTTGCAGGCGATGTTGCAATCATCTTTTTCAATGATCGATCAGATAATGGTGGGACAGCTGGGCGAAAAATCTATAGCTGCGGTGGAAGTTGGAAGTAAGCCGGGCTTTGTATTTACGTTTGTAAGTGGTGCTGTTGCTTCTGTAACAGGGATCATGGTATCTCAATATATGGGGAAAAAAGATGAGGAAAAGATTGATACAAGTATGTCACTTAATATGTGTGTCATGATGGCTATTGCCTTATTTACTGCGGCACTTGGCTTTTTTATTCCGAGAGGGATTTCAGCGGCATTTATAAATGATAATGCAGTTATAAATGAATCTGGCCACTACCTTAGGATAATTGCTTTAACATATCCTTTGTCCGGAGTGGCATCCATACTTGCGGTTCATATAAGATGCAGGGACTATGCTAAATATCCTTTATATATAAGTGGTATTGCAGCACTCATCAATACATTATTAAACTGGCTTTTTATATTTGGAAATCTTGGAATGCCAAGACTTGGCGTGACAGGAGCTGCGCTAGCAAGCCTTATATCCCAGGCATTTAATCTTATTGCCATGATATTTATTTATAAAAAAGTGGCGGGATTTAGATTCAGGATAAATCTTAGCGGATTAGAATTCAGACAGTATCTGGTTATGCTGATACCTATAGTTTTAAATGAATTATTATGGACCATGGGGCAGAATGTTAATACATATATTTATGGTCATATGGGAACAGAAGAATTGGCGGGTATGTCTCTTACAGGACCGGTGCAGGGGCTTGTGATAGGAGCTTTATCCGGAATTGCTCAGGCAGCGGGAATACTTATAGGTAAGCGACTTGGAGAAAAGGACTATGAGAAAGCTTATTCTGAGTCTATAAGATTATGTATCTATGGATTTATTGGTTCAATTGTATTATCTTTAGTATGTATTGCTTTAAGTAGTGTGTATACAGGAATATTTCATGTAGATAATGAAGTAAAAAGGCTTGGAACGGCCCTTATGATAGCCTTTGCTTTCCTTGCTCCGGCCAAGGTTCAGAATATGATCCTTGGAGGAGGGATAATAAGAAGTGGTGGTAGAACAAAGTATATTATGATAATAGATATATTAGGAACATGGCTTATTGGAGTTCCTTTGGGGCTTCTTACGGGACTTAAGCTGAAACTTCCAATCGTCTGGGTATACTTTATTCTTTCGCAGGAGGAACTAGTCAGATTTATTATTTCAATTTACATGTTCCGGAGCCGAAAATGGATGAATACTATTGAATAGACGGAGTTATTATGTGGGATGAAAATAAGGTAAGGTTAAGTGATATAGCAGAAGAAGTTGGAGTAAGCATAGCAACAGTCTCTAATGTTCTTCATGGTAAGACTAAGAAGATAAGCGATGCCACCGTAAAAAAGGTTGAAAAAAAACTGGAAGAGAGAGGCTATATACCTAATATGGCTGCAACTCTTCTTGCAAGAAATAATTCAAGGATAATCGGAGTCATGATAAATGACCATGAAAAATATGAAGGACATACATTGGAAGATCCATTTGTCTCTGCTTCTCTTAATTATCTTGCAGATGAGATAGCTGCTCATAATTATTTCTTTATGCTAAAAAAGACTAAGGATATAAATGAGATCATCCGCTTTTCATCTATGTGGAATCTGGATGGAATGATAGTTATAGGTTTTTTTGAAGATGATTTTCAGAATCTCAGAGATCATATAAGGATTCCCTTTGTTGTATATGATGGATATATGACAGAACATGAAAGGATCAGTAATGTAAAAATCGATGACTTCGATGGGGGAAGACAGGTTGGGGAATATTTAAAGAAGCAAGGTCATAATAAGGTGCTCTGTGTTTCGGATAATTATATTTTTATGGACTTGGACAGGTATAATGGACTTTGTGAGGGCTTGAATAGCGAGACTGACCGAATGGTGATCCCGATGAAGATTGATGAAAGAGTCGATTTTTATGAAAAGAATCTGGATAAGATAATGGAGTATACTGCGGTATTTGCTGTATCTGATTATTACGCTTTGGATCTTATGTCATTTCTTTCAAGGAAGGGGATTTATGTTCCGAAAGATATATCAGTAGTTGGATTTGATGGCAGCTTGTCGGCTTTAAGATCGATACCTAAATTAACTACGGTGGATCAGAATAATCCAGTCAGGGCAAAGATGGCCGTAGATCTTCTTACTAAAATGATAAAAGATGCCAACTATTTTGAGGAAAAGGTAGTTCCGGTTAAGCTTATGGAAGGTGACAGCGTGATGAAAATTATTTGATAGAGTCGTATAGATGGCGTGAGGTAGGGTGAACATATGCGGGATCGTACTGATAGCGAGGGGGATGAGAGGACAATTGAGGAACCGTACTGATAGCGAAGTGAATAAGAGGATAATTGATAGCGTGGAGCACGTTGCGATATTAAAAAAGCTGCCTGGTTAGTCACTAGGCGGCTTTTTAATTTTATGGTAAAATATTTATGCTGGATACTGGAACTGATCTAGAAATTAAGAGAAGTTAGGTATTGGCTATTAGTCATTAGGAGAAAATAATTTTAGCGGAGGTTTAAATGTTTATAAAGGAAGATATTATTTATGTAGGCGTAAATGATCATGATATTGATCTTTTTGAGGGAATGTATGATGTTCCTGAAGGAATGTCTTATAATTCATATATCATAAAGGATGATAAGATTGCAGTCATGGATTCTGTTGATCTTAAGTTTGGTCAGCAGTGGATTGATAATATTAAGAAAGAATTAGGAGATAGAAAGCCGGATTACTTAGTTGTTCAGCATATGGAACCGGATCATTCTGCTAATATTGATAGATTTGCAAAAGAATTCCCGGAAGCAAAAGTGGTGTCTAGTATGATGGCATTTACAATGATGAAGAAATTCTTTGCTACAGATTATTCTGATAGAAGAGTTGTAGTTAAAGAAGGAGATACTCTTAATCTCGGAGAACATGAACTAAAATTTATCGCAGCTCCAATGGTACATTGGCCTGAAGTTATCATGACTTATGAAACAAAGGATAAGATCCTTTTCTCGGCTGATGGATTTGGAAAGTTCGGAGCTTTAGATATTGAAGCTGATTGGGCTTGTGAAGCAAGACGTTATTATTTTGGTATTGTAGGTAAGTTTGGAGCGCAGGTACAGGCACTTCTTAAAAAGGCTGCAAGCTTAGATATCCAGGTGATTTGTCCTCTTCATGGACCGGTTCTTACTGAAAATCTTTCATATTATCTTGATCTTTACAATACCTGGTCATCTTATGGAGTGGAAAGTGAAGGAACATTTATCGCTTATACTTCTGTATATGGAAATACTAAAAAAGCTGCCCTTCTTCTTAAGGAAAAGTTAGAAGCCAAGGGATGTCCAAAGGTAGCTATTGCAGATCTTGCCAGAGAAGATATGGCAGAATCGGTGGAAGATGCATTTAGATATGGAAAGATTGTTCTTGCAACGACAACGTATAATGGTGATATCTTCCCAACTATGAGGGAATTTATTAATGATCTTACTGAGAGAGGATACCAGAAGAGAAAAATTGGTATCATTGAAAATGGTACCTGGGCTCCGGTTGCAGCTAAATGTATCAAGGCTAGATTTGAAAATAGCAAAGATATCACATTTGCGGATACAACAGTTACTATAAATGCTGCCTTAGATGATAAAGCGCTTGAAGCATTGGATTGTCTTGCAGATGAGATGAAATAATTAAAGAAAGTCTCCCGTATTTTTATGCGGGAGGCTTTCATTAGTTTTGGGGACATGCGCTGATGTGATCATTAGTTCTGATGCGGAGTTATTTATTGTGGCACGAGATTAATATGGAAAAATCAAGAAATAAGAGAATGTGAAAAAAAATTAGGATTAGATAAATCTTTAA
>CAMKMR010000120.1 GCA_946413945.1 uncultured Lachnospiraceae bacterium
AAGGCCTTATAAAAATATACTTGGTCTTCCAAATGTTAAACAAAAGACTATAGAGCGTTATCTTGGCATTAATAGAGAGGATAAGTACGATGGCGGACAGCTTATAAACGTTTATCTGGATTATGTTTCCAGCAGGGACAGGCGCTCAAAAGAACTGGTACTTCGTCATAACAGAGATGATATGGAAGGAATGTACTTTCTTACCTCAATCCTTTCCTACGAAGCTATTAAAAATGGCTCTTTTACTTATCAGGATTTTTGCCTTGAAGAAAAAAACAAATGTCTCTATCTAAAGATCAATCTAAGAATGGATTGTCCTCTTCCAAGAAATTTAGATACATCCCTTGACGGCATTATCCTAACTGGCGAAAAAAATCTTATAACATTAAGGATCCCCGTTTTTATAGGCAGGCTTAAGTCATATTATCCCGATTCTAAAGACTTTAAGGATGCAAATGGATACTTCATAATTTCTGTCGATTTTGAAAGAATGCCTATTTTTAAAGAAGAGCAAAAATCTAAAAAACAGTATATAGAAATAAACGACAGCTTCCTCGGAAATAAAGTATTTATCGAAGAATATTCTAGGAAGCTGACTCATCTTCTTATGTCAAAAAAAAGGACCAGGATTTAAATCCATAGTCCTTCTTTTTTTGTAACTTTTAATTACACGATTAATTATAGCTTTTATTTAAATACTATTCAATAGCTCATATTTTAATGCGGTTCTATATCTTATTTCGAAGCTTCATTTTCATATTCTTTCTGGATCAATTCAGCTTTACTATCTGTAAGTCCGTAAACTACATCTTTAAGAGCTGCAAACTTCTCTGCTGAGCAATGAGTATGAATCGCCTTTATGATTCCCTGTCTTGCAAGCCAGTTAGCATTTTCATCCTGAATGATAGCTACAAATACATTATAAATCTCATCTTCACTAAAGTATGTAGCCTGCGCTCTCCAATCATCATAACTTGTATCTGATTTATTGTTTATCAGTGTAAGTGATGCCCAATCCGGATTATCGTTATCTCTTGGAGTTTTTGACCAGTAATTGATAGTTTCTCTATAAGCTCTTTCACTAAAATGTTTATGGAATGGATAGTCATACCATAAAGTTACAAGGCCGCTGACACACTTTCCTTTAATATCAGATTTTTCATTTGGATCATTTAAAATCTCAACTAATCTGTCGATTACTTTTTCATCATGAAGGTTACCTGATTCATAGCATGCCATCTTTCTAACATCATGATTTTCATCATCCATCATTTCAATGATCCTTTCTACAGTACCATCAACTCCGATTGACCATGAATTACCAATAGCCATTGAAGCTTTATATCTGATCTTTGGATTTTCATGTTTTGACATCTTGAAGATAAATTCTGCAACATATGGATCTTTTGCCATTTCATTTGAAAGTGCATCTACTGCTGCCTTAAGAACATAATCATTAGTCTCATTTTCAAGGTTTTCTTTTGCAATACTAATGCTCTTTTCTTTTACACCAAAGAAAGAGAACATACTATCATATGCATAACCTCTTACCTGTGGATTTTCATCTTTAATAATATCTTCTATGATAGTATCAACAGATGGAAGTCCTTTTCTTACCTTTGATATTGCCTTCTTTGTAATATTGTTTTCAATATATAAAGAATCAATTCTGTCATCATCAATAATAGGAACAAATTTAAGAGTCTGAACTAAGGCAAGATACTGCTCCTCAGTTACATTTTCTGGATCAGTAATTCCTAAAGCTTCAAGTAATTCATCTTCAGTCATTGCATCATACTGTTCCTGTGTAATACCAGTTTCTTCTTCAGTTGTTTCTTCCTCAGACTTAGCTTCTGTTGCTGATGTAGCTTCTGTTGCCGCTTTTGTTGTGCTTTCTGTTGTGTCCTTTGAATCATCTGTTTTTCCGCATGCATAAAGTCCAGTCATTGCAAGAGCAAGACAAACAATTCCAATTTTCTTACGTAAATTTTTATTTATCATAATTTTCTCCCTCCTCACATATAAGGTGTTAATATCTTAACCCATAATATTTTAACAGATTTTTTTTAAAAAGAATCATCCAAACGGGTGATTTAAAAAAACTCAAAAAATAAATCATCCCACGGGTGATCTTAATTAGGGATAACAATCCCTCTTATTCTTGCTTCAATTGCAAGTTCTGTCCTATTGCTAAATCCTGTCTTATCGAGCATATGCTGGATATGTGTTTTTACAGTATTGGCTGATATATGAAGAGTCATTCCTATCTGGGCATTGGAAGAACCATTGGTCAGTTCCCTTAAAACTTCTAGTTCACCTTGTGTAAGCTCACTGGAACTGATAGCGCCCAATTGTAGTTCAGGAGTCGTATCAGGATAGATGATCTCTCCATTAAAAACCCCATTTATTATCTCTAAAAGTTTATCTTTCCCAGATTCTTTATACCAGAAGCCTTCTACCCCGATATTTCTTGCCCTGTTAAGGAAATTTGCCTCTGGCATGGCTGTAGAAAGGATAACTTTAACCTTTGGATAATTTTTCTTTATATATTCGGCTGCATTTAAACCACTGCTGCCATCTACCATGACAATATCCATGATAACAAGATCTAATGAAAGTCTTGCCATATAAACATCGATCTGACTTGCTGAAGATATTGATTTAACTAATTCTAAAGAATCATCACTGGCTATTATCCCCTCTATAAATTCTCTAGCCATATTCTGGTCATCAACAATTAATATTTTTCGTTTCATATTCCCCTCTTAATAATATATGCATATTGTAAGTAAAAAGCCATTTTCTGTAGAAATATCCATTGTAGCACCTGCCATTTCGACAATTGCTCTAAGATTGGCAAGCCCTCCGCTTTCATTTATTTTCCCCAGTGGCGGATAACCATTATTTGAAATCTTAATGATATATTTCTTATCATCTTCAATATATGTTTCTACAAATACCTTATCTCCATTAGCGTGTCTTATAGTATTAGTAAGACATTCATGCATTGCCATGGAGCAGATCTGCTTAGCCGGCTGATTTTCAGGGAGTTCCCCTTTTATAATAATATCAACGCCAACATCTTTTGAAGCAGATAACAGTTTTTGATATTCATCAGATTTTTTACTTTCAGATATGGATTTCATGAAATCAAGTCTATCAATCCATAAAGCCATTAGTTTATCCTTAGATGTCCGAGGATCATTTTGCTTAAGGTATTTTCTGGTGATAGTCAGTGCTTCACCAAGATCATCATGAACCTTGGCCTTTATATTGATAAGCTCTGTTTCTACCGAAAGATCATTTATCCTTCTGTTTAAAGACCTAAGCCTTTCATTCAGCCGCTTTATAAGTTCATTATCATCTCTTATCTTTTCATTGATATCATGGACATCTTTGATATCGTAAAAAAGCAGCTCTACGTATTCATCTTCTACAATTTTAAGCTTATTTTCTGTCAGCATATAAAGATGATCGTCTATACCAAGCAACCTGTCTTTACAACCTTTTAAATGTTCTTTAAATCTTTCATTAAACGTTAGGCCATTTATAAATGTATTGCCAAAAAGTCTCATAGAGATCTTATCAGCAATTGTATTTACTAGTATTGGCATTCCATTCGAATTTGAATAAACTGCAATCCCAACAGGAAGTTGATCAAGACCTTCTTCTATGGAAAAATCAGAAATATGCTCATTATTCCAGCTTATTTCTAAAATAACCTGGATAACGAAAATGATCGATATAATAATAAGCTCTATCTTTAAAGCTAAACTTCCATATTTAGATAAAGGTCTTATATCTCCGATATTTTTTACGATCTGAAATGTTATAAATAATATGATACATATCAGGATTGAAATAATGACTTTTATCCTTTTTTGTTTTTCTTTAATAAGCCTATAACAAAGATAGCCTTCCCCCCAAAATATAAGGAGACAAAGGAGCATTAAAAAATGTTCGATAAATTTAAGCATTTCTTACCCCCTTTAACTTTAAAGTTGTATCATTACCATTTTTTGATAAGCTGACTAAGATAAGATCATTTTCTTCTGATCCATCTTTTTTTTCTTTTAATAAGGTATTCTCAGCTAATATTTTTTCCAATCTATCTTCAAAATCTTTATAAAGTTTCAAAAGCTTATCAGAGCTTATTACAAATGATTCTTCGAAACCGGAAATTTCATATTTCATGCCATAAAAATCCAGCTGGTTTAAAGATTCTTTTATGGCATAATATAACTCCTGAATAGAAACTGTATCAAAACCCTTATTTTTTAAGTCTTCTGCTATTATCTTAAGATTTGACCATCTTTTTATATAGGTGCCTTTTAAGGCTATAAATCTAATATCATCCCAATCAGTATCATTTTTTCTTATGATATTCAAAATCTCATCTCGCTCTTTTGAGAGAGAAAGATAAATCTTGTCATAGATGTAATTCTTGGTTTCATTTCTAGCCTGGATCTCCTTAACTTCATTTTCTGATCTAAGGATATCTTCTTCCTTTTTAAGCTCAGCTTTAAGCTTTTCTAATTCTTTTTTTGCGGCTACAAGATCAGAAACATCTTCAATCCAGACAATCTGTCCGGCTCTAAGATCATCTTTTCTTATAATACTTGTTTCATTAATATATTCTCCGGATTTAAAGCTGAAAAGATCCGGATCAAGGTCATTGTCACTAAATATGATAGATCCCTTATTATCTATGATAGTAAAATCAAGTCCTGTGTTATCCAGATAATCCTTATGTTTTTTATTAGTTCTTATAATTCCAAGTTTGATACAGGCTTCCCAGAAAAGTATAAGTGTAAGCAGCATTGCCTGCTGAAAATGGATCTTCACCGGAATATCATTAAATAAAAAGTGATACCTGTTATAGATCACAAGGTATATAATATAAATCACAATAGGAATAAAAGGATAGATAAAATAAGTCTTTTTAATCTTTATAGGACATTTAAAAATGATCTGGAGAAACGATGCCAGGATAAAGACTAAAGCCCAGGCAAGGATTATATAAAAACCATAGTTATGACCATAATTATTATAATCATCGAGACCATTTTTAAAATAAAACACTTTTTCATGCAGATCATTAGTAAGAACAAATAAAACAAGCAGGATGCATGGTATCCATAAAAGATGACTTTTCTTAAGATTTCTTCCTTCTTCCGGCTCACCTATAGAACAAACTATCCTAAAACAAGTTAGTGGTACAGATATGATAGGAAAATAATATGCATACCAAAGATACCTGCAATAGATAGGTTTGCGACAAAAGTTATATTTTATCATCTGGACTAAGATCAAAATAAACATGAAAAGGGCAAGTTGAAAGAAAAGACGTTTGGTCCTTTTTCCAACAATTCTCATATTAAGACTTGAGCTCCATAAAAAGAGCAGCAATGCATAAATTATCTGTGGCATACCCCAGGATTTAAAATAAGAAATTTTAAAAACAGGGTAAAGATGGGCCCCTATCAAAATAATAGTCCATGCAATAAGTTTTATCTTTTCATCCTTGGTAACCTTCACTGTCTAATTCCTCTTATATGAAAATTAAGCCCAAGGATTACTGCTTTCCGGCTGTCTTATATCTGATAAGATAAACTGCTCCCAGAGATACCACTTTCCATCTTTTGCAAGACGAAGCTGGACATATCTTGGAGAATCAGCGCCGCTTGAATTAACATAAATCTTGGCATAGCCCTGATCTGTATATGAATATGGATTTTCAAAAAGAGTGATGCTATAAGGTACGGATGGCTTATAGTCATTTGCTGGTGATGTTCCATTAAAATAAGAACGTGGAACATAGTCTTTATCCATAAAACGGTCTCTTATAAACTGCTTATCGTACTCACTTAAAGGTCTTGGTCCCCTTAAATATGAAAGCATT
>CAMKMR010000121.1 GCA_946413945.1 uncultured Lachnospiraceae bacterium
ATATTGAATTATCAAATGAAACTGAACTTACGGGTTTCTATAAGAGATGGGTGGATTCTAATTGTGAATTACCTATTCCTGGAGGAGAATCTAAAAAGTTATTTATAAAAAGATCATTAAATGCCTTTAACGATACGGTAAAAATGATAAAGAAGGAATATAAGAATGTTGAAAATGTTGCTTTTATTGTACATGGTGGAACCATTATGTCGATACTTAGTGACAGGAAAGGTGGAGATTTCTACTCTTATCATGTAGATAATGGAGAATATCTATGTTGTACCATTTAATCGCTTTTGCCTTAGCTTTTGTGCTGGATATGATATTTGGAGATCCAAGAGGGATACCACATCCGGTCATCTATATTGGAAAAATGATAACTCTCTTAGAAAAGAAGTTGCTAATAGAAAAAGATGAGCCTTTCTTAAAAAGAAGGAAAGGAAGATGGCTTGTTGTTATAGTGTTAATGACGACGGGTATCATATCAGGAATCTTTGTAATAGCTGCTTATTTCATTAATATTTATCTAGGTATCATAGTTGAAGCTATTCTTTCTGCAACCTGCCTTGCTGCCAGGGATCTTACTAAGGAAAGTATGAAAGTCCATTATGCTTTAAAAAATGAAAGTCTAGAAAAGGCCAGATATGCTGTATCTATGATAGTTGGAAGAGATACAAAGTGTCTAACAGAGGAAGGCGTTACCAAGGCGGCTATTGAAACTGTAGCTGAAAGTACATCTGATGGGGTTATAGCCCCAATGATCTATCTTGCCATAGGAGGACCGATTTTAGGGCTTTTATATAAGGCAGTAAATACTATGGATTCGATGCTCGGATATAAGAATGATAAATATCTGGATTTTGGAAGAGCAGCGGCCCTTACGGATGATTATTTTAACTTCCTGCCAGCCAGAATCTCGGGACTTTTAATGGTAGTTGCATCAGGACTTCTGCCAAAAAGATTTGATATTAAAAATTCATGGAAGATCTTTAAAAGAGACAGATTAAAACATCATAGCCCTAATTCAGCCCATACTGAGGCTGCGGCTGCAGGTGCTTTAGAAGTGCAGTTAGCAGGCCCGGCAGTTTATTTTGGTAAGTTGGTTGAAAAAGACTATCTGGGAGATAAGATAAATGATGTTAAGATAGATGATATAAAAAGAGTTAATATCCTGATGTTACGGACGAGTATTCTTGCCTATATATTTTTAAATGCAGTACTGATATTAACTCTATATCTGACGCATATTTTTTGATCAAAAATATGAGATACTGCTATAACAAAAAAAGAATATAAGGCGTGAGCTATATAACGAATATATAATGAAGTTAAATATAAGAAATAATTATGAGGGAAAAAATATGCATGGAGGAGATATTTATAGAAATAAAATTGAAGTGGATTATTCTATTAATGTAAATCCTCTTGCTTGTCCTTTATCAGTAAAAGACGCGATAAAAAAAGCTGCTGATCATATTGAGATATATCCGGACCCTCAATATGAAAAACTATATAAGGCACTTGAAGAAAGACTTAAAGTAAGTCGTGACAGTCTGCTGTTATTAAATGGTGCGTCGGAGTTTATATCTCTTATAGTTCATTCAAGAAATTGTAAGAAGGGGCTGCTTTTAGCACCTTCATTTATAGGCTATAAAAGAGCACTGGATTCGCTGGCAGCTGATATTTCTTATTTTATGCTGGATGAAAAGGATGACTTTTTATTAACAGAAGAAAAAAATATAAAGCTTTGTGAAAAGATTAGAAAAGAAAGACCGGATATCATCTTTATCACAAATCCTAATAATCCCAACGGTGGACTTATTGAGAGGGGGAAAATGTTAAAGATAGCAAAGGCTTCAAAAGAAGCAGGATCTATCCTTGTTATCGATGAATGTTTCCTTGATCTTAATAAAAAATCATCAGATTATACAATGCTTGGCTTTATAAACGATTTTAATGATCTTGCAATTTTAAATGCTTACACAAAGACCTATGGAGTAGCTGGCTTAAGACTCGGCTATGCAGCGGTGTCTAAAAGCTTAAGAGATATAAAGAAAAGCCTGCCGGAATGGAATATTTCAACGATGGCATATGAGGCGGGGCTTTGTATTGAAGAAGATAATAATGGAGAAATATCAAAATATCTGGATAAAAGCTTAAACTTAATTGAAGAAGAAAGACAGTATCTAACTAAGAGTTTGGCGGAAATTAAAGGGATAGAGCCATTTTTATCTGAAACAAACTATATACTTTTTAAAACAAAGATAGACTTATATAAGATACTTTTAAAGAAAATGATCCTTATCCGAGACTGTAGTGATTATGAATGTCTCGACAAAGGTTTCTACAGAATAGCAGTAAAAACGCATGAAGAGAACGAAAAACTGATTGGGGTTTTAAAGGAAATCTATGGAAAATTCATTTAAGTATTTTAAAAATATAGAGTGTAAATACTTTCCCTGCCATAAGGATGTAAAGGAATTTAACTGCTTATTTTGTTACTGCCCATTGTATCATTTAAATAATTGTCCCGGAACATATAAAATGATAGAAAAAAATGGCAGGATTATAAAGTCATGTGTAGATTGCTCGTTTCCTCATGAGGCAGAAAATTATAAGGAAATAATAAAAAACTTACATGATGAAATGACATAAGCGGCTGAGTGACTGAATAAATACAAATATAGTACTCATAAAGCAATGATTACAAACTAATACTTACAGATCAATACTCATAAAGCAATGATTACTTATAGATCAATAAGTACATATAAATTCAAAGTAACAAATACAAATATACACACACAAACACAAAAAAAATATATATAGGGAGGAAGGAAAATGAGACGAAAAAGAATTACAGCATCCATTCTTTGTGCTGCTATGCTTATGTCGCTTTCGGCTTGTCAAAAAAAACAAAATAATGTAGATGCAAAGGAAGAGGCGACAGTAACTACTGAAGAAACGGCAAGTTCAGGGGACTCGGGTGTTGAAGAAAAGGCGGCTGAAGCAAAAGTAGAAGAAGCAGAGGTTTATGATGGACAGGAAGTCTTAAATCTTACTTTTGACGATAATGGAACTGAAAAATTTGATTCTTATGTAAATGGAGGTGGACTCAGCCTTTCGAATTCTGATAAGCAGCTTGTATGTTCTATATCAAACTGTGGCAGTCTCGATTATGCAAATCAGGCCTTCAGAGATGGTTTTAAACTTATACAAGGAACAGTATATACTTATAGCTTTGATATCAGCTGTGATATAGCAAGACAGGTACAATTCAGGATACAGCTAAATTCTGGAGACTATCATGCATATACAGAAGATAATATTGTTGTTGGACCGGAAGTGTATCATTTTACATCTGAGTTTACAATGACAGAAACTTCGGATCCAGCGCCAAGACTTGTTTTTAATATGGGTAAAATGGAAGATATGACTGAAGACCCTGGTCCTCATGAAGTCTATATAGATAATGTAAGGCTAGTGGTAAAAGATGCCTCAAACAAAGTAGATTTAGAAGGGCTTCCCGAATATGCAAAAGTAAACATCAATCAGATAGGATATAAGCCTAAAGATAAGAAGATAGCTTATATCAAGGATGAAAAAAATGATGTGACTTGTAAGATCATCGACCTTTCAGATGATAAAGTAGTTCTTTCTAAAAATGTATCTGAGTCTCATTACAGTACTGTTTGCGGAGAGTATATAAGGCAGCTGGATTTTTCAGAGTTAGATACTCCAGGCAGTTATAAGATCATTGTAAGTATTGGAGAAAAACAGGAAGAATCCTATGAATTTAAGATAGGAGATGACATTTATAATGATATTTACAGGGATATTGTAAAGCTTCTTTATAAGCAGCGTTGTGGTATAAAGACAGATCCTAGTATTACGGGTGAAGGATTTAGTCATGATGTATGTCATGATCAGCCGGCTATAGTTTATGGGGAAGAGAGAGCTGTAGATGTAAGTGGTGGCTGGCATGATGCCGGTGACTATGGAAGATATGTAGTTCCCGGGGCGAAGACTGTTCAGGATCTTCTGCTTTCATACGAACTTTTTGATGTGGAAGATGATGATATCGGAATCCCTGAAAGCGGAAATGAGGTTCCGGATCTTTTAGATGAGGCCAGATTTGAACTTGAATGGATGTTAAAAATGCAGGATGAATATTCTGGCGGCGTATTCCATAAGGTAAGCTGTAAGGCATTTCCAGAGACAGTGGCACCTGAAGCAGAGACAGATGAACTTGTTCTTTCGCCTATTTCAGGAGCGGCAACTTTGGATTTTGCAGCAGTAATGGCTAAAGCCTCTACTATATATGATGATTATGATCCAGAATTTGCAGAGAAATGCTTTGCTGCGGCAGTTCGTGCCTGGGACTATATTGAAAAGAGCAATAATATCATGGGATTTAGAAATCCAGGAAATATTGTGACTGGCGAATATAAAGACGACAATACTGCTGATGAGATCTTCTTTGCAGCGGCAGAACTTTATATTGCTGGTGATGAAGAATTAAAAGACAAGTTAGAGCCTTTATATACAAAGTTCGTAAGAAACGGACTTGGCTGGGCTGATATGGGAACTTATGCCATGTATGATCTTAGTAAATCTGACGTTGATGGAATAGATGATCTTAAAAATAAGACAAAAGAAGATCTTCTTACATATGCAGATGAGATACTCGAGAACAGTAAAAAGGATGATTATCATAATGCCATAACAGCAAACTATCCATGGGGCTCTAATATGCTTACAGCATGTAATGGTGTTGTTCTTTTTATGGCTGAAGATTTAACAAAAAACGAGGAATATCTCGAATATTCAAGATATCAGCTGGATTATATTCTTGGAGCTAACAATTTGGGCTATTGTTTTGTAACATCTTACGGAACTAAGTATCCAGAGAATCCTCATCACAGACCATCTCAGGTTGCTAAAAAAGCAATGAGTGGAATGATGGTAGGTGGACCAGATAATTCCTTAGAAGATCCATATGCAGCGGCTGTTCTTAAAGATCAGCCTAAGGCAATGTGCTATGTAGACAGTGAGCAGAGCTATTCTACAAATGAAATCGCCATTTATTGGAACTCTTCATTAATTTTATTAATGTCTGCATTTAGGTAGGACTCTTTTAGAAATAATATTTTTCTTATAAATGGAAAAAGACTAAACTAATAGGAAGAATCTTAAGGCCGATGGCAAAATTATTTTTGCCATCGGTTTTTTTTTATGAAAAAAAGTGAAGTGGCATATAATATTTTAGCGTTTAAATGTACACAAAATCTGGATTCCCGGGAATAAAAGTGTGATGCAAACGTTACCGCGAACGTTACCGGAAATATTTTTTCGTAAATTAGTCCAAATAGAAAATAAAAAGTTTGTAAAATTTAGAGAAAAGTGAAAACGATACCGATTTCTTCTTGCATTTTTTTGGGAAAAATATACAATAAAATAAGACAGATGAAATGCTTAAACGTATAAATCTTATCAAAATGAATTTTGAATTTATATCTCAAGTATTACATTTGACATTAGCGGTTTGATTCTTGGAGCGTAAATTATAAGAATCAAACAAAGATTATTTTTTATTACCGGGAATGATAAAAGATGATCTAAAAAGAGCTTATCTGATTACGGGAATGGTCAGAAGAGTTCTTTCAAAAAAAATATTAGGAAGGGAGGAAAGTTAAGAGGATTTTATTTTTATATTACAGTTACGGGAATGGCTGTAATAAATTTTGCAACGTAAAAGGCAAGAAAACTATCTTTATAAGTGAGGAATAATAAAATGGGTAAAAAATTTAGCAGGGCCTTTACAGGTTTCCTTCTTTCTTTACTGATGGTTCTTTCTGTCCTCAATATTAATCCTTGGGGCAGTCAGACACAAAA
>CAMKMR010000122.1 GCA_946413945.1 uncultured Lachnospiraceae bacterium
TTTTAAATGTTACCATTTGATCAGATTTTTTTCTACAATTTTCTGTAATGAATATACAATTCCAAGTTTTGCATGGGCATAAGTAAGTCCACCCTGGAAATAAATTGCATAAGGCTCTTTAACAGGACCATCTGCTGAGAGCTCGATTGATGAACCTGAAATAAATGCCCCCGCTGCCATTATAACATCACAGTCATAACCCGGCATTGCCCATGGAATTGGTTTAACAAAGCTATCCACTGGAGCAGCGGTCTGAATTCCTTCAGCAAAGGCACACATAATATCTTTATCATGGAATTCGATACATTCTATTATGTCATGTCTTTCTTCTGTAGCATTAGGTATTGCCTTAAAGCCTAAACCTTCATATACATTTGCTGCAAATATAGCTCCCTTAAGAGCAGCTGCTGTTACTGTTGGAGCAAGGAAAAGTCCCTGAGTAAACTGTCTTGTAAGTCCTAGAGTTGCTCCAACTTCTTTTGCAAGACCTGGAGTTGTAAGTCTTATAGCACAGTTTTCAATAAGGTCTTTTTTACCGCAGATATAACCTCCAAGTGGGGCGAGTCCACCACCCGGATTTTTGATAAGGGAACCAACTACAAGATCAGCTCCAACATCAGATGGCTCCTTTAATTCAACAAATTCTCCGTAACAGTTATCTACCATACAGATAACATCAGGCTTAATGCCTTTAACAAATTTAATCACTTCACCAATCTGATCAACTGATAAAGTTGGTCTTACATCATAACCTTTTGAACGCTGGATCTCTACCATTTTTGTATTAGGCTTGATCTTTTTTCTGATATTCTCATAATCAAAACTTCCATCGCTCAAAAGATCAACCTGATCATAAGTTATACCAAATTCTGCAAGTGAACCTTTCTCTTCTCTTACACCGATAACACCCTGCAGAGTATCATATACTTTTCCTGCAACAGATAAAAGTTCATCGCCAGGTCTTAAATTAGCAGCAAGCGCAATAGTAAGAGCATGAGTTCCGCAAGTTATCTGCTGTCTTACTAATGCATCTTCTGTATGGAAAACTTCAGCATAGATCTTTTCTAATGCTTCACGTCCACTGTCGTTATAGCCATAACCTGTTGTTCCATAAAGATGTTCTTCTGCAAGACGGGCTTCCTGCATAGCCTTAATAACTTTAATCTGATTCTGTTCAGCAATCTTATCTATTTTTTCAAATCTTTCTTTAAGACTGTCTTCAATTTTATTACAATAATCGAAAACTCTCTCATCAATTCCAAGTGACATGTAGTAATTCTTTAATGCTTCACTCATTAATATATAATTCCTTTCGTTTGTAAAATGCCTGTCATATAGTCTAATATGGCATCATCATTTTCATATTCATCTTTGTTTATCATGATAGTATCATTTTCATGTCTGAACCATGTCAGCTGTCTTTTGGCAAAATGCCTGGTGTTAAGTCTTAAGTTATTAATGGCCTGATCAAAGCTTACTTTACCTTCTAAATATTCAAGTATTTCCTTATAACCTATTCCCTGCATTGATACATTTTTTTCATTTAGACCTGATTCATAAAGTGACTTTACTTCATCAATTAGGCCATCTTCTAACATGATATCTATTCTTTTTTCAATTCTTTGATAAAGTTTTTTTCTATCCATTGTAAGGACAAAATATGCTGAATTATAGCGGCTTTCCTTTGCTTTTTCTTTACAATTATGGTCTGAAATCCTTGATTTATGAAGATTGTAATAGCAAAGGGCACGGATCACTCTTTTAACATTATTAGGATGGATATTTTCAGCTGAAGCAGGGTCTACTTCTTTTAACATTTTATAGAGTTTATCTATGCCATCTTCTTCTTTAGATATTCTTTCCAATCTTTCAAGTTCTTCTTTATTTTCAGGCTCATCCTTAAATTCGACACCTTTAAGTAAAGCCTGGATATAAAAGCCTGTTCCACCAGCAATGATAGGTATTTTACCGCGTGATATTATATCACTTGCAGCTTTTTCTGCAAGTTCTTTAAATACAGAAACATTAAAATCGTATGTAGGAGGAAAGATATCTATAAGATGATGTCTTACTCCCTGCATCTCTTCTTTTTTTATCTTTGCTGTTCCAATATCCATTTTTTCATATACTTGCATTGAATCAGCTGAGATGATCTCACCGTTTACTTTCTTTGCAAGTTTTATAGACAGATCAGTTTTTCCAACTGCTGTAGGTCCGGTTAATACTATAAGTGCATCCATTTTTATTCTACGATTCTTTTAAATTTTTTCTCCAGGTCGCTTTTTGTCATTTTAATTATTGTTGGCCTTCCGTGAGGACAGGTGTATGGATTATCTAGAGTCATAAGTTTTTCTATAAGACTCTGGGCTTCTTTTAGTGAAATCTTTTGATTTCCTTTTATCGCTGCTTTACAACCCATTGTGGCAATCTTATGTATAAAAATATCTTCTGTAACGCCAGATAAGCCCTGACTAAGATAATTTGCAAATTCGAGGAATACATCTTTTCCTGAAAGTCCTTCAAGATTAATAGGAACAGAACTTATCTTAATATCTTTCCCGCCGAAATCAGATATATCAAAGCCACTTTTTATAAATAGCTCTTCATTTTCTAAGACCGCTGCTTTTTCCACTGCTGAAAGGGTTATTATCATAGGAGGAAAAAGATTCTGGCTTACTATCTCACGTTCCTTAAATTCTTTAAGGAAGGTCTCATAATTTAGTTTTTCATGAGCAGCATGCTGATCCATGATATAAAGAGAACCATCATACTCTGAAAGCCAGTAGGTATCAAAAACCTGACCAATTATCCTGTGTTTTTCAAAGGCTTCAGCTGAAAGATATGCGACATCTTTTAAAGATTCCTGCTGATAGGTGTATTTAACATCTTCTTTTACATCTTCATTTATGGCTGCTTTTGTATCAGCATTTATCCTGACAGCTTCTTTAGATGTTACTTTTGTATCAGTATTTTCCCTGACAGCTTCTTTAGATGTTTCTTTTGTATCAGTATTTATCCTGGCAGCTTCGATATTATTTTGTTCAGCCGTTCTTATATCATCCAAAGTACTTGTGATTACAGTTTCTTTATTATTATCAAAAGCTGCTTCATTAGTTAATATTTCCTTATCGCTTTCGTTAACATGAAATTTAGTATGTTCTCTGGCGGCTTCAGTATTAGTCTCAGTTGATTCTTCAATGTCGGCCTCTTTAAGTTTATTTCTGAAACTTTCCGGAAGTAATGATTCTAAGATTGAATATGAAGAAGTGCCAGTAGTCTTATTTGAATGATCATTATTTGATTTTACGGATGTGTATGTGCTGCCTAATGTATTTGTTTTGTCTAAAGTACTTCTAAATTGTTCAATATGGCTTTCTTGTTTTTTTTCTGCAGCTTTTATCTCCGGTCTTGCTGCATAATGTTTATCTTTCTGACCATAATCAACTTCCGAATTCGGTATCATTTCCCTGTTGGCGAGACCGTCAGCAACAGCATGATAGATTGCTGTAAAAAGTTCCTTCTCATTTCCATACTTAAATTCTCTTTTAGCCGGATGTATATTCACATCACACTCTTCTTTTGGGAGATCAATAAAAAGTACAGTGAAAGGAAATTTATGCTGCATTATATAGGTTTTATATGCTTCTTCTATAGCACGATTTATTACGGGACTCTTTATATATCTGCCGTTAACAAAATAGTTCTCAAAACTTCTGTTTCCTCTTGCAAGGAATGGCTTTCCCACATAACCTTTTACGCTTATACGTCCTTCTGTATAATTAACATCTAAAAGACTGTTTGCTATATCTCTTCCGTAAAGTTTATAGATACATTCTTTTATCTTATTATTTCCGGCCGTATCAACTATGGTCTTTCCATTGGAAATAAGAGTGATCGATACTTCAGGATGAGAAAGTGCAATATGGCTTACAAGATCATTAATATATGAGCCTTCAGTCATATTAGTCTTAAGAAATTTAAGCCTTACAGGTGTGTTATAAAAAATGTTTTTTGCAATGATAGTTGTTCCCTGAGGGGCGCCTATTTCTTTTAATTCAATTTCTTTGCCGCCTTCTATAACATATTTGATTCCAGTAAGACTGTCAGCAGTCTTTGTTATCATTTCGGTGTGAGTAACGGCAGCTATTGTAGAAAGTGCTTCACCTCTAAATCCGAGAGTATTAATTCCGACAAGATCATCTGCAGAAGTTAATTTTGAGGTAGCATGGCTCATATAGGCCCGTCTGATATCATCTTTATCTATACCTGAACCATTATCTGTAACACGGATAAAACTTGTACCACCGTCTTTTATTTCTACAGTCACCATGCTGGCGCCGGCATCTATTGAATTTTCTACAAGTTCTTTAACAACTGACATAGGACGTTCTATAACTTCGCCTGCTGCTATTTTATCTATTGTGTTCTGGTCAAGTACTTTGATCATTTATTTAAGCCTTTCTTTTAATTCTGAAAGATATAACATTGCTTTTACAGGTGTCATATTATTAAGATCTAAAGCTCTTATCTCTGCTGTGATAGACATTTCCTCTGGACTGGCAAATAATGAAAGTTGTCCTTCGTCTTTTGTCTCAGTTTTTTTCTTGTTTTTTTCTTTGAGAGTCTTTGCTTCGAGATTCCTTGCATTTCCTGTAATATCTTCCTCTTCTAAAAAAGCAGAGATTTCTTTAGCCCTGTTAATAACGAGGTCAGGAACACCTGCTAATTTAGCTACTTCAATACCGTAAGAACGATCAGCTCCGCCTGGTATTATCTTTCTTAAAAATACGATTGAATCTTTATCCTGCTTTATAGCTATGCAGTAATTATTTACTGATGAAAGCTTTCCTTCAAGTTCGGTAAGTTCGTGATAATGAGTAGCAAATAAGGTTTTTGCACCAAGAAGATCATTATCAGCGATGTATTCAACCACTGCCCAGGCTATTGAAAGTCCGTCAAATGTTGAAGTTCCACGTCCGATCTCATCAAGAATGATAAGTGAATTCCTAGTTGCATTTCTAAGGATATTAGCTACTTCACTCATTTCTACCATAAAGGTAGACTGACCCTGAGCAAGATCATCGCTTGCTCCGACTCTTGTAAATATCCTGTCACAGAGGCTTATATTTGCAGACCTTGCAGGAACATAAGAACCAATCTGAGCCATCAGTGTTATAAGGGCTGTCTGTCTCATAAATGTAGATTTCCCTGCCATATTTGGTCCTGTGATAATAGAAATTCTCTTTGCCTGATTGTCAAGATAGGTATCATTTGGTATGAAATTATCACCATCTGTCACTTGCTCAACAACCGGATGACGGCCTTCTTTTATATCTATAACACCATTTTCATTAATTTCAGGTCTTACATAATGATTCTTAACTGCAACATAAGAAAGTGAAGCTAAGGCATCAATCTCAGAAATGTACTCGGCCATCTTCTGTACCCTGACAGTTTCATTTGCAAGAGCATCTCTAAGTCTGGTGTAAATTTCATATTCAAGAGCAAATAGCTTATCCTCAGCATTAATGATAAGATCTGAAAGCTCATTCAATTCATTAGTTGTATATCTTTCAGCATTTACCAATGTCTGTTTTCTGATAAAATAATCGGGAACTTGATTCTTGAAGGAATTAGTTACCTCAAGATAATAGCCAAAAACTTTATTATACTTTATCTTAAGATTTTTGATCCCTGTACTTTCTCTTTCTTTTTCTTCAAGAGCAGCAAGGAGATTCTTAGAATTAGCCTTCTTTTCTTTAAAGTCATCAATTTCTTTACTATAGCCGTCCTTAAAAATGCCGCCTTCTTTTATAGTAAGTGGTGCATCTTCACTGATAGACTGCTCTAACAGTTCATAAATATCTTCTAAACTGTCAAAATCTGAATAGA
>CAMKMR010000123.1 GCA_946413945.1 uncultured Lachnospiraceae bacterium
TGGACCTAGGGGACTGTCCCCATGGCTCATTCCCATGGCTCATTTTTGCATATAATTTTTTATGGGAGAAACAAAATGACTAAAGATATGTGGGAAACATTGGGTATTGAGGAAACAAAAGACCGAGAAGTGATTCTCAATGCCTATAGAAACAAGGTTGTTACAGTAAATCCTGAGGATGATCAGGAAGGGTTCATGAAGCTTAGAGAGGCATATGAAGCTGCAATCAGGTTTGCAGAAAATGACTCTGAGAAAACTAAGAATTCCAACAATGAAATAAGATACTATGATAATGATGAAGTAGATGCGGCAGTTAAGGCTCATATTAAGAAACTAGAAGTAATCTATAATGATATTGATAAGAGAAGAGATTCAGAACTTTGGAGAGATTGGCTGGATGATGAGGTCTGCAAGAATCTTGACAGCGTAGATCCTATGTGTGAAGCACTTCTCGTTTTTTTGATGAAGAATCACTGTATTCCATTTAAAATGTGGAAAATGATGGATGAAAGATTTGGTTTTGTTGGTAACAAGGAGAATCTTTCAGAAAAATTCGCTGGGGAATATCTGGAATTCGTCGAGATCCAGTGTAAAAGCGATGATTATGGGTATTATGATGATTTCTCAAAAAGAGACATTTACTATGAGCTTTTTTCTGATCTAATTCCTGAAATCTCGGTTTATGCAGATGAAAAAATTTATGAGGCAAGGGAATTCCCATATGCTGATGATGAATACATCAGTAATATGATGAGGATTAGTGCTTATTTTAATGATTATTTTGACAACTACCTTTACTTTAAGAAAACGGGAGAGAAGGAGCATAAGGAGGCAATGGATAAGAGCATTACCTTTATCTCCAATATCCTTGAAAGATGTGACAGAGCTAAGATTTTCACTCCGATTGAGCTTGGAGCAAGAATTCTTCTTCTTGAAATTAGGGAAAATGTGACATGGCATTTAAGCTTTCAAAGGCAGTATTTGAGCGCTGGGAAAAGCTGCATTATTACGCCACAAATAATGCCATGAAGATTCTTATTAAGAACATTGATCGATTTGAAAATAAAACTGAGATACTTAATAAAATCTATGAAAAAGTTGAGAAACTTGAGGAGCTTCATCCTGAGTATAATTCAACAAAGAAAGTAAGATTCGCCCTTTTCATGCTGGATAACCAGTTTAAGGAAGCAGATGAAAAGATCAGAGAGGTCCTGAATGAAAATAGTAGTGACCTGGAGGCCGTAATCTTCTTTAAGATCGTTACGGATAAAGAAACAGAAATCTATAATGAGAATATGAAAAATGGCTCTGTGTCCGAACAGGAAAAGATGGATGCGGCTTTAAGATATTATCAGAATACGGATATTGATCACGCACTGTTAACCTTAAATAAGATTGAAGGAGATCAGGTGGATCAGTATGAATACCATAAGCTGTACAGCATTTGTTATTCTGAAAAGAAAAAATATGACTTGGCAGAGGAACATTTTAAAATATGGAAAGAATTGCTTGAGCAGATTGTAAACAGCAACGAACCCTTCAGTGAAAAAGATGAGGAAAAAGCTAAGAACGTCGCACAATGCTATATGAAATATGCTTTTTGCCTTGAAAAGTTAGGCAAAATAAAAGAAGCTGAGGAACTTTATAAAAAAGATATAGAATTTAGTAATTCACAAGCTGAGATAAGATTCAAGGAAGCTTACGGTAAATTCCTTCAGAATTGTAAAAGATATGATGAAGCCATGAGGATATGGGAGGAGTTTATTAAAAAAACTGATTTTGCCCTTCTTGGCTATATACATAGGCAGGAAACGGCATATAAAATGCAGCGCGGCCAGATGGTAGTTGATGATTACTATGAGATCATTAACAGATATAGATTATATCCTAAGGCATATTACTATGCGGCAGATGTATTTTATATTTATGATCAGATCGAAGAGGCTAAAAAGGTATTAGAAAATGCAAAAAAAGAAGGACTTTCAAGTGATCTGCTTAGAATGTTAAATGCCAGAATCCTTCGTACAAGGGGCTTTAATACATATGAGGAATATGCAAGGGGGCAGTCAGAGGTAACCCAGATCTACGATGAGGTCCTTAGAAATATCGAAGCATCAAAGTTTAAATATAGTAACGATAATGATGTGTCAGACGTAATGGATGAACTTGAGATGGTTTATGGCGAAGTGGCATCATTTTACTTAAGATTAGTTGATAGAAATAATAATAATATAGAATTAAATAAAGCTGAGGAGTATGTAAATAAAGGACTTTCAGTAAATCATAAAGGATGGAGTCTGCTTTTAATTCTGGCGGATATAAAAGAAAAACAGGGTTATAAGGCTGATGACATTTATAGAAAACTTATGGATTATTATCCTAAAAGTGGTGATGCTTATTTTGAATATGCTAATTACCTTGAGCGTAAGAATCCTAAGGGAGATAAGGAAGAAAAATGCTTCTACTATGAAAAAACTATAGAATATGATCCAGAAAATATCGAAGCTTTAAAGAAACTGAAGGATATTTACATTTCAAAATATAGGAATAATAGAAATGATACCTCCCTCTATCGAAAAGCTGTTGATTATGCTAACAGAATGCTGAAATTAAATCCTGATGCATATAATTACGTGGAAAGAGGATTTGTGTATTTAGACGGCGGTGACTTTGATTATGCTATTGCTGATGGGCTTTCAGCTATTGAAGCAGATCAGGATTATGGATATGCCTACAACATGCTGTGCAAGGTATATTACAGAAAAAATGATTTTGAAAAAGCCATTGAAAATGGAGAGAAAGCAATTAAACTGCTGAATAATGATGAAAATAGATTCTCTGCGGTATTTTATAACCTTATCAGGGCTTATGAAACAGCAATGAGATACGATGAGGCCTTAGCAACACTTGATGAGGCTTTAAAGTATTATGATGAAGAGGAAAGTGATAGAGACATTTATGAAAGAATTTATCGAAAAAAGAAAGATAAAACAAATGCTCAAAAGTTAGGTACCAGAAGATTAAATATGGATCTTGTAGACTATAAAAAGACGAAGAACGGTTATTATGTAATTGCAGCATACTTAGAGCTTATTAAAACGAATATTATATTTAATGAGATAGAAGTCGCAAAGAGATTTGAAAAGGAGATGGAAAAGAAACTAAAGGAAATGGGTGTTTCCCCTGACGGAAAGAAAAAAAACTCAGATCTTAATGACAAAATGGTTTTTGACATTTTAAAATCTCTTGGATATTTTTATATGGATGTAAAAAGAGATTATAAGAAGGCATTAAAGTGTTATATGTCTTTGGAAAAAATGGATAAGCAAAGCAATGGAAAAATATATGATTATATGGAAAACATATATGATGAATATGCAATGTGTCTTTTATTCCTTAAAAAGAATTCTCTTGCTAAAAAATATGCAGACAAGACTCTTGATATAATAAAACAAAAAGCAGGGTCTATTGAAAACTACACTAATGACTTTAATTATGGACCTCTTTATACATTCAAAGCTGGATGGATGCTTTATATCTCAGGAGATAAAGAAAGAGCAATGAAGTTACTTAGTAAAGGGGAAAATTGTACTCACTGTTGTCATTGTAATAAGTGTCGTTGTTATGACATAATCCTTGCCTATGCCTTTATAGCAGAAATAGAAAATAGAATAGATGATGCCATAAGACTCTACCAGGAAGCATATAGTATAGCACTGGATGATGTGTGTATTACAGTGGCATTAAAATCTCTAGGCGCAATGTAAGTGGACCAAGGCAAAGTGGACCACTGCCCCCGGGACTATGGCCCATTTGGCGCGGCGGTTTCATTTTCACAAAATGGATCTGTGGATCTTACTTTAATGCTGCCGGATGGGGCAAAGATCCATTTTAAAGCAGCTGGAAATGAATTGTCCCAAGTTAACAACGTTCAAGCCGAAAATCCTGGCATGGCATGCAACTCTTCCGTAGAAAATGCCATGGCGCAGATAAAGCAATTCCTTGCAGAAAATCCAGAGATAGGACAATTGTCTGCAAAAAAGCAAAAAAATATTTATGATAGAGAGAAAAAAAGAAAAATGCCGAAATTTATGGAAAGATATCCTGTGTTTGGGATAGTGGCATTTATCGCAGCGGTTGTTATTGTGCTTTTATCTATTAAGGGATGGGAGGGGTATAAGGTTTATTATGAATATACGGTGGACGGCGTAACCCAGAGTTATATAAAGAGAAACCAGACTTATCCATTTTCAACCACTACCCATTATTTTTACAGGGATGAAAATGGAACCGCCGTGGAAGCCCACTTCATTACTACTTTGGGGATGATTACTTCAGGTGGACTTGTGATCCTTTGTATTTTAGTTGGTTTCGCGGACATTATCCAGTGTAAGAAGAGAAGAAAAAAAATGAAAGAGTTAAAATAGGTTAATATGTGGGTTCCAAAGATTAATATAAAAGACGATAAAAAAAGAAGTATACTTTTTGTTCCGGCCATGCTGGACATGCATTTTCCACTAATAAAGTATGCCTTCTATTCAAAAAACTATATCCCTGTGATAATGACAGAAGAAGATGGGATTACAGATCTTGGTATCAGATATGTCAATAATGATATGTGTTATCCCATTATCCAGATCGTTGGACAGATGATAAAGACCTTACAAAGTGGAAAATATAACGTAAACCGCGTGAAGCTTCTTATGCCAACAGCAGGCGACGCCTGTCGTGGAGCAAATTATATAGGAGCTTTAAGGAGAGCTGTGAAACTTGCTGGATATTGCAATGTGCCTGTGCTTACTCTTAATGTAAGAGACTGCGAAAAAGATAGCATGATGAAATTTGATCTTCCTATGGTTTGGCGTGCGCTTTTTGGCCTTTTCTATGGAGATATCCTTATGATGCTTCTTTATCAAACAAGACCTTATGAAAAGACAAAGGGCGCAGCTGACTCTTGCTGGGAAAAATGGATCAAACGGCTTTCTTATGACATGATAAGGGGCAGAAATCTATCACTAAGAGCGATGCGTAAGAATTTCAGACTCATTTCAAAGGATTTTGCCGCTATCAGGGAAAATGACACATGGCACAAAATAAAAAGAAAACCCGTTGTAGGAATAATAGGGGAACTTTACGTTAAATATTGCCATTTGGGAAACTGGAACCTGGTAGATTTTATTGAAAAAAATGGAGCCGAGGCTCATGTAAATGGCTTGTCATACTACGCGCTTTATTATATGGACACTGATATGGTAAGAAAGCATACTTTGGAAGCTAAGGGCGCAAAAGTGCTTATGAAGTTTCTGGAAATGATACAAAAAGACATGATAAAGGCCATGAAGGAATATGATTTTTTTACCATGCCTGCATATAGACAGTTTAAAAAAGATGCTCATGGAAAGGTTAATTATAACATGAGGACCGGCGACGGCTGGCTCATTGGAGCCGAGGCCGTTGGATATATGAAACATGGCGTAAATAAAGTATTTGCGGCTCAGCCATTTGGTTGCATGGTAAATCATTGCGCCGGAAGAGGGCTTTATCCTTCTTTAGCAAGAAAATATAAGTGTGCAAATATTGTCAGCGCTGACGTAGATTCTAGCGCGTCAAAATTAAACTATTACAATCGACTTTTAATGTTGCTTAACTAGTATAGGTTAACATAAAAATGGACCTAGGGGGACTGTCCCCTAGGTCCATTTTAGTAAAAGATTTCTTTTAGATTTAGAGCGAGAAGGAGCTCAAGGCGATCGTTTACATTTGAAAGATTCATATTTGTCAGCTCCTCAATTTTTTTTAGTTTATAATTTATAGTATTTCTATGTACATATAACTCGGAAGCGGTATCTTTAACGCTCCCGTTATTTTTTAGATAAGT
>CAMKMR010000124.1 GCA_946413945.1 uncultured Lachnospiraceae bacterium
AGGTTTAGTCTCATTTGATGAACTAGAACTTCCTGATGATTCAGAAGATGACGACTCAGAAGAAGATGATGATGAAGATGGTGATTCATAATTTGAGTCTGAATCTTCGCTGCTTTCTTCTGTCTCAGTAGCTGCAGCAATTGCTTCCTTCTCTTTTTCTTCTTTAGCTTTCTCATTTGCTTCCATTGTTTCTTCGATTTCTTTTAATCGAGAAGCAGGAATTGCTTCAGCAAAGCCTTCTATAACATTTACAAACTCATTTGAGATAAAACCGTAAGTGCTATCAGAAATTCTTACACTTGTCCATTCTGATGTGTTAAGGTCTTCATAAATAGGGAATGTTTCGCCCTGCTTAGCCATATAGAGTACATCAGCATCTGTTGTGCCATATTCTCTTACTCTGACTGTTGTTTCATTAACCTTGGCAAGTTTTATCTTATAGTTCTTAGCAACTTTTGCTGCTTCCTTATCCTTTATGATAAACTCAGTCTTAACATAACCAGTAACAGAACCAGATGTGATCTTTGTCCATTCTCCCTCTGTTCCTTCAACTTTACCTGATGCTCCTTCAAAAAGCCTTCCTACAAGCTCTGCGTCTTCACTAGCTGTTTCTCTGATATTGAGAGATGCAACAGTTGTAATGAATTTTCCTGTCATATCGAATTCTGCGCCAGAAAGAACATCATTCTTTTTAGCTGAAAGAGAAAGCTGGCTTTCTTCCGCGATTCTCCTCTTTACGATTTCAATAGAATCTTCATTGACAAGATCTGCATCAGAAAGTTCAATCGAATAATTAATCTCTGAGGCTTCTACTGTAGAATTGCTTTTATCACCTATTCTGTTGTTAAAAATAATAACAGGTGTACCGACTACTGATGCAAAGATAAGTGCTGCAACTGTATTACGGATAAAGTATCTTCCAGAAAGAATATTCTTTCTTACTGAGAGAGATAATCTATTCACTCTGTATTTATTATTACCATTTAGCTTCATAAGTTTTACAATTGTTTCGTTTTTGTTTAACTTGTTACAATTATGTTACAGATGAATAATAACACTAAGCCCCTCAACTGTCAAGTTTTTCCATTTTTTTAACAATTGAGGGGCTTTTCTTATTAATTTCTTAAATATTTATTAATCTGATACAGCTATATTTATTAACTATTATTATGTTGACTGATTATTTTTTGCGTTATTGTTTTTCCTTTTTAAATCATCCGATTTTCTTTTCACTTTATTGTTTTCATTTTTAAATCATCCGATTTTCTTTTCACTTTATTGTTTTCATTTTTTAATCATCCGATTTTCTTTTTAGTTTAATGTTTTTCTTTTATAAACTTTCTCTTTATTTCTTTCCCTTAAAATATTCGTCAATTCCTTCTGCTATAGCTTCTGCTATCTTACTTTGATAATCTTCATTTGAAAGATTTGTATCATCAGTTTCATTTGAAAGATAACCTACATTTATTGATACAGCAGGCATTGCGGTACAATAATTAAGTGAAGTTAATCTGTCTGTCTTATAAATTCCCTGTTTTTTTGCTCCTGTTGCTTTTGAAGCCTTATTTAAGATCAGATTGGCAATCTCATAATTACTTGTGTAATATTTCACTGTATTAGGATTTTTATCTGTTGTGATAAATGTTGCCATCCCATTAAGATCCGAATCCTTTGCAGCTCCCGCACTGATCCTTACATACATTTCCGCATCCTGCTCTATTGCATCCAGTGCTCTCCTGCTATTACTTAAGTTTACACTGTTTGTTTCCCTTGAAAGAATAACTGTGTATCCTAAAGTAGTAAGCTCATTTCTTACTTTATCAGCAATCTTATATGTGATCTCATATTCGAAATTTCCTGTAGTTACGCCAACTGCCGCTTCAGCCATGGAAGCCTTTGATAGTTCATTTGTTTTAGCATTCTCTTCTTTTTCGGAAGAGGCAATGTCGCTAAGTGAAAGGTCAGGTCTGATAGGCTCAAGACTTTCATCCTTATTTATCTGCTTTGCAGGATCTATAAATATCACATGAGTCTCTCGCTTTGCATCAGTTTCTGTAGCCCATTTTATTGTAGTTTCGTCTATATCAGCAAGCATCACATAACAAGCTATGTCATTTAATCTTACTCTTACCCAGCCGTCTTTTTGACCATTTCCTCTTAACTCCACTCCTTTATTAAGAGTCATATAGATTTCTCCATCAATCTCTGGAGTCCTGTATATATTTACCCCATCCTTATTAGTCACATAATACATATCTATCATAGAAAAACCGAGGGTCGGATCTTCTTTTTCTGGCGCATCCGTTTTTGTAGCACTACCTATAAGTTTAAAATCGCAAGCCGTAAATATCAGACATAAAAAGACCGCTATAAATATCACACATTTTTTATTCTTCATTTAGATCCACATATAGTCCGTGAAGATTGGACTTTTCCTTTCTTCCAGCTTTAGAAAAAGCTTTTAAAATATGAATTAAGAACACTCATCAGACTGTTCTCTTCATATATTTCCATCATATTTCTTCTCATCTTGTATGGATTATCAGTAATAATGCTATCCACATTAAGAAGCATTAATTTCTCAAGCAGACGCTTTGAATTAACTGTCCATACATAGACTTCCTTGCCCTGTTTATGAGCCTTCTTAACAGATGTACTTGTGACAAAGGTATATTTTACGCTAAAGCCATCTGCATATTTTAGATCATAATAATTTCCTAAGGCTACACTCATTACGTATATAGTCTTAATTTCCGGATCCAGGAGTTTAATCTTCTTTATCTCATTGTAATTTAAAGAAGTTACAACACAATTCTTTTTTATTTCCTTTTCATTTACTATCCTTACTACTTCGCTTTCAAGCCTTTCATCTGTAGAAGCAGGTTTTAATTCTATATTAAGGTCTGCCCTGCCTTTGATAAGATCTATTGCCTCTTCTAAAGTAGGCACCTTCTCATCTTTAAACTCCTCACCGAACCATTTACCTGCCGAGAGCTGACATATCTCATCATAGGTCAAATCTCCTACTTTTCTTTTATCGCCTATAGTCCTTTCAAATGTTTCGTCGTGCTGGACTATTATAACATGATCCTTAGTTTCTCTTACATCCAATTCTATAATATCCGCACCTTCATTTATCGCCAGTTCAAAAGCTGCCAGCGTATTCTCCGGCGCCTCAAGCGAAGCCCCTCTATGGGCAGTTATAGTTACAGAATTGAGATAATCGGCATTAATACTAAATGCCTCCAGCTTCTTTAAAGCATAGAAAGACATATCAAGAACAAAGGCTATTGCAAGGAGCGCTATGATCCCCGCCTTTTCTTTCATAAAACTCTTCTTAGGATTATAGTCTTTATAATCTGCTATATTAGGGAGCCTGGTTTTTTCAGGTAACATCTCAACAAATTCATTTGTTAAAAAACACATAGAAAGAGGCGCACCTAATAGTGCAGCAAGTACGATAAGCACCATCTTAACGCTCTGGATAACTGAATTTATGATGAAATTAAGAGCTTTAATGTCCACTATTTTCATTAGTTTTGGAATGATCATCCCAAGTATAAGAGATCCAACGATAACAAATATCCCTATACTACATGATACCCAGATAAAGGCTCTTACCAAAGTCCTTAGCTTTCTGCCTCTAAGAAGTTTTTTCTGTCTTCTCATAGCAATATAGAAGCTACCTTTTGATATAAAGAAATAATGCATCGCGTATACAAAGTTAAAAGCAAAAATAAGGAGCATAAGATAAATAACTGTTATCACCTTAATGCTTGTAACGTGTTTTTCAAAATAAGAAACAACATAGCCCGGAAATGAAAGCTGCAATAGTTCCAGGGTATAAAGTATCACCGTTATCACCGGAGTAAAAATAAGGGCTATAAATCCAACATAAAGATTTTTTGGGCGGAAACATTTTACTGCGCCTTTAATCCCATAGAGGAAAAGTCTAAATGGTCCAACCCTGTGAGATTTAGCTGCCGCAAGGTTATTATGTACCACGCCTGAAATATTCACCATGATAAAAAATGCCAGCAAAATAAGATATACAATTATAAAAAGGTAAGTTCCCGGTGAAACAAAGAACTTACCTACATTGGTCCTGTTAAGATAATTTATCCCTGCAAGCTTTATGGCAAGATTGCAGAAAACATAATATAAGGGAACAAGAACCGATACAGCAATAATATGTACAAGTAATTCAAAAGCCATAACCGAAAGCAGATTAATTCTTAAAAGCTTTATACTTGATTTTACTGATCCCATAGTTTCTTGTTCCCTGTCTTTAATAAAGTCTCTTTAATTTGTAGTTATATCAGTATCATAGCATCTCCAAAGGAGAAAAATCTATATTTTTTTTCAACTGCAGTCTTATATGCATCCAATACCTTTTCTCTATTATAGAAAGCCGATACCAGCATGATAAGTGTTGATTCTGGAAGATGGAAATTTGTTATAAGCGAATCTATCACTTTAAACTTATAACCCGGATAGATAAATATATCTGTCCAGCCGCTGCATGCTTTTAAGCTTCCATCTTCAGCTGCTGCAGATTCAAGTGTTCTGGTACTTGTTGTTCCAACTGAGATAATCCTTCCACCAGCCTTGCGGGTTTCATTGATAATACTTGCTGTTTCTTCAGGAACAATATAAAACTCGCTATGCATATGATGTTCTTCAATCTTTTCAACCTTTACAGGTCTGAATGTACCAAGTCCCACATGAAGAGTCACTCTTGCAATCTTTACGCCCTTATCCTCAATCTTCTGTAGAAGTTCTTCTGTAAAATGAAGCCCTGCAGTTGGAGCTGCAGCAGAGCCTTCATGTTTTGCATAAACAGTCTGATAACGGTTCTTATCCTGAAGTTTATGAGTGATATAAGGTGGAAGAGGCATCTCACCTAACTGGTCAAGAATCTCTTCCCAGATTCCTTCATATGTAAACTTTATAAGTCTGTTTCCTTCATCAATAATATCAACTACTACTCCACGAAGAAGGCCTTCGCCAAATTCAACCTCAGCGCCAACCTTCATCTTTTTCCCAGGCTTTACAAGAGTTTCCCAGACATTATCTCCTCTGTTACGAAGAAGAAGCACTTCTATAGCAGCTCCTGTATCCTTCTTTACTCCTAAAAGTCTTGCAGGGATAACCTTAGTATCATTGATGACAAGGCAGTCTCCTTCATTCAGATAATCTATGACATCACTAAAATGCTTATGCTCAATACTATCATCATCTCTATGAATGACCATAAGTCTCGAATCACTTCTCTTAAGAAGCGGATCCTGAGCTATAAGTTCTTCTGGCAGATCATAATTAAAATCAGTTAATTCCATTATTTTTTATCCTTTAATAAGTAGTTATGCTCTTAAACTTACTCCTATTTCTTTAAGATTTTCAAGAGCCTTCTCTATTATAGCATTTACTTCTGTATCTGCAAGAGTTCTGTCTTTTGCTCTGAAAAGAAGTGCAAATGCTACCGACTTCTTTCCTTCTCCTACCTGATCTCCTTCATATACGTCAAAGAGTTCGATAGACTCAAGCAATGAACCTCCGGCCTTCTTTAATACTTTTTCGATAGAGCCGACAGATACATTTCTATCACATACTAATGCTAAATCTCTTGTAGATCCTGGGAATTTAGCAATTCCAGTATACTTTATATCTTCATTAGCAAGACTTGTTACTACATCCATATTAAGAACAGCTACATATACTTCGCCCTTCATAGAGTAATTCTCTACTACTTCTGGATGAAGCTGTCCGATATATCCAAGAGAAGAATTATCAGCCATTATCTCTGCCTGTCTTCCTGGATGAAGGAATGGATATTCCTGTGTAGGTGTATAATCACA
>CAMKMR010000125.1 GCA_946413945.1 uncultured Lachnospiraceae bacterium
TCTTTGCTTTACAGATAGTTTATGATAAAATGACCTAAGTGTCAAAAGATAAAAAAAATGAAAGCGAGGATAATAAAATGGATGAAGATTCAATGGACATGCTCTTTGGATGGTATGATACATTCGAACTGATCGACACAATCTTTAGACCACAAGGCATATTTAAAGAACTCGGTCAAAAAGATGAAACACCTCTTAGAAAGGTACTTCAGAACGACCTTATCACCATGGTAGCTTATCTTATAGACTCTGGCGAAGCCTTAAATGAGGACGACCTTGATATATTCATCAAATCACTTGATGACGAATATACAGATGATTCCTTAAAAGCAGCCATTGAAAAAAAAGAATGGCTCGATCAGGACAACAAGCTTCTCGTTCCTGAAATCGTAAGACTTATCGTTGGTCTTGATAATACAATGCACGAAAGAGAGAATGCCACTGTAGAACCTCAGGGCGCTAAAGTTTCCGGAATATTTGATATAATAGGCGGCGCTTTAGTAGACAGTAAAAAAGCAAGCGACAACGATGCATTTTCAAAGTTCTCAACAAACAATAAAAAATATCTCATGAAGAATCTTTATATTTTTAAAGATCTCTTACAATAATAAAAAAAGAGGATTGCATCAGATGATGCATCCTCTTTTTTTAATGACTTAGCCCTAAGGCAGTTACTATTTAAGAGTAACCTTAGCACCTTCAGCTTCAAGCTTAGCCTTGATGTCTTCAGCTTCTTCCTTAGAAACAGCTTCCTTAAGTACCTTTGGAGCTGACTCAACAGCTTCCTTAGCTTCCTTAAGTCCAAGACCTGTTAATTCACGAACAACCTTGATAACCTTGATCTTGTTAGCGCCAGCTTCTGTAAGCTCAACGTCGAACTCTGTCTTCTCTTCAACTGATGCTGCAGGGCCTGCTGCTGCAACTACAACACCTGCTGCTGCAGAAACACCATACTTCTCTTCGATTGCTTTTACAAGTTCATTTAAATCAAGTACTGATAACTTATCAATTTCAGCTACTAATTCTTCAATTGTCATTTTAATTTCCTCCGTTTAATAAATAATATTTTTTAATTAATCAAATTATGCCTCAGCGGCGTTGTCGCCCTTTTCAGCAACCTGCTTGAGTACTCGAGCAAGATTTGCAATAGGTGACTGTAAAGAACCAACGAGTCTTGAAAGAAGTTCTTCTCTTGAAGGGATCTGAGCAATAACCTGGATACCCTGAGCATCGTAGTATGTACCTTCAACGATACCGCTCTTTAATTCAAGCTTGTCTGCCTTCTTAGCGAATTCAGCCATGATTCTTGCTGGAGCAGTTGCATCGTCCTTAGAAATAACTACAGCTGTAGGTCCTTCAAGGTCCTTACTTAACTCTTCAAATGGTGTTCCTTCGATTGCAAGCTTAACCATTGTGTTCTTGCATACCTTGTAAACAAGTCCGGCTTCTCTTGCAGTTCTACGAAGCTGTGTATCCTGCTCAACTGTAAGTCCACGGTAATCAACGAGAACTACTGAAGCAGCACCATCCATGCTAGCCTTGATTTCCTCAACTATAGGCTTCTTCTGTTCAATCTTTGCCATTGTAGCGCACCTCCTTATATATTAATGACTGCGCATAGGCTTTACAAAAATAAAATCCTTGTAAATACTTACCGTATCAACAAGGATGTAAAATCTTAGTTAAAGACTTTCCTCGGTAGGCAACATTTAATGTTTTACGCTTTTTAGCACCTACTGTCTACGGCAGTTCACCGTGTGATAGATTACCACATCAGATATAAGTCTGTCAACCATTTATTTTTTCTTTTTATTTCTGAGCCAGACATTAAGATCTACATTGTTTTCATCAATACCCGGCACAAGTCCATAAGGTGAATACTGCCAGCCTTCCACATGATAAGGAAAATCAGGTGCATAATAAGCAGCCAGCCAGATCTCATAATTTCCTATCTCCTCAATATCAAGGCCATTAAGGAACCATCCAACCGAAGCATAGACCATAGGAGTATAACCTGCTTTTTTTACAGTTTCACAAAAACCTTTTACTGCAGCTGTTCTATCTTCCTTGCTGATATCGTTTGCCCTCGCATCTGCACCATCAATATATTCAGTGTCAATAACTATAGGTTCCGTTATCTTTAAGCCTTTAAGCCTGCTTAGTACAAATTCCGCTTCTTCTACGCCTTCATCATAATTGATTGCCTGCGAAAAAAAGTAAGCCCCTGTGCTGATACCAACTTCTTCAGCCCCCTTCATATATGTTGTAAAATCCTCATCTTCGTTTAAGCTGCCACTTTCACCATAGCCTCTAAAACCGACTCTTATCATAGCAACAGTTATGCCGGCTGATTTAACCTGCTTCCAGTCGATTTCACCCTGATAACCGGAAATATCAATAGCAATTTCAGCTTCAGCCTTATCAGATGTTTCAGGATAGTAATTATAATAAGCCTCTCCATCCTTTACATAGAAATCTCTTTCAAAATTATAATCATCCCTTGCAACCTTAGCGCTTATCTTATGATATTCACAATCCGGATAATCACCTATCATAATATATGCCATTTTAAGGTATCTATAATAGTTATCCGCAATAAGCTCATGTAGATCATCTGGAGCATCAAAATTTATCTCTTCTGAAAGGATTCCCTCTTCCAAAACTTTTCCATTATCATGATGTTTCTTTTTTATAACATTTATCAGCAGCCCTACCAGGATACCAACAGCAAATATTATCAGACCTCTTATTATAGCAAGCTTGATCCTTCTATTTCTTTTTCTTTTTTTATTTCTCAAATATCTGTCATTATTAAAACTATTATTCATCGAGCCTTTTCTCTTTTTTCTTCTCTTTTATTCGTTTCATTTACCTTGCTAAGTATAGCTATTCCTGAATAAAATAGCAAGTTTCCCAATAATATAAAGGCAAACACCCCAACCGGAGAGATTTCCCCATAAGCAATAGGGAAAATCCGCTCAAGGACCTCTTTATGATACATATTCGCAGCTGCTAAGGCATTATTAAAGAAATGCATCAACATGGCCGGATAGATACTCTTTGTATATTGAACTGTAAGAGTAAGCACCGCTCCTAAAAATATAGTTGTTGCAAGTCTTACAATGCTCATGTGATATACTCCAAATGACACTGCCACCATTATTATCGCGTAACGTATCTTATAAGAACTCAAAAATCCGCTGAAAACAAATCCCCTGAACATAAGTTCTTCGCATATGCATGGAATTATCGCAGTTAAAAACAGCGTCTCCCAGAAATTATCACCTATCAGACTTGAATAAAGTGCATTTGTGACCTGATTCGCTTCTGTCGGAAATAACCAGGAACTGATCTGAGTCAGGATCATTCCCAATAGGATTGCTCCCGACATGCACATTATACCCGCGAGATACGAAACAAGCCCTGTTCTTCTTAAAGCAAAAGTCTTTCTTAAATCTCTCTTTGTATAAATCGCAAAAATGATCGGCACAAAAAGTATTATAGCCTGCACGACCAAGACTCCTCTTTTACCATATTTAAGCTGAGCGATACTTCCTACATATAAAACGTGTACAACGACCACCGCGAGGATAAACCAGGCATCTCCCGATGTAGGAACTCCTCCTTTTTTTATATTACTCCTTCTTTCAAAAATCTGTATTCCGGATTTACCATCATCGAACAGCAGATTCTCGCTGCTATATATCTTTCCTAATAAAAGTAAGGCAAAAATGGTATATATCAGATTACTCACTATCACAAGGCCAAACATATTTGCATCGTAATTAAATACAAAAAGATTCTTGATAACAAGTATGACATTTGCTACCGGTACTAATGCTATTCTTCCTGTCAGTTCTATATTAGGTATAAATGCAATATAACCTGTAAGCATTATTATCACTGTAAGAGGAGCGATAAAATTATTTGCCTCTTTAAATGATCTTGTCAACGACGTTACACACATTATCACTGAACTAAGGAACAGTGAAAACACCAGTACTACGACCGCAGATAAAAGAACAGCCGGTATAAAATCTATAACATTTAATGATATGTTAGTATCTAATTTTGATGTTAAACGATATACATATATACAAATTCCAGCAATAGAGAAAAAATTAAGTACTGCCGAAATGAGTCCCACTGTTGCTACTGCAATAAATTTTGAAAATATTATCTGCTCATTTTTCACAGGAAGAGTAAGCAGGGTCTCAAGTGTTCCTCTTTCTTTTTCCCCTGCCGTAACATCAATCGCGGGATAAACTGTTCCCATCAAGAGACTGATTATAAAAAGGATTGGAAGAATCATACCAAGAAAACGCCCTGTAGATTGTTCCCTAGTGGCTGAATCTTTCATAGCAGACATTATCGGATTAAGCATAAGATCTGCATTATAACCAATTGTCTCAAGATTTTTCTTGGTTTTATCTTTTTTTACATCATTTATAGCTCTTTCGATTATCCTTGATGCAAATTCAGAATCCGTTACCGAAGAAATATAATTGACTGTATATAAAAGCCTGCCATCTTCAGTCTTTTCAGTTGTTACATAAACATCAATTGTCTCATCCTTTATGGCTTTTATCGGATCCGGATAATCAGCCCTTGCCACTTTGTCAACTATTCCAGTATCCTTATCACCATCTGTCATATATTCACGTAGCTTCTTTTCCAATGCCCCATTGTCATAGGCATCGATAATAGCCTTATAATGTTTTTCGCCCATTTTTGCCTGGACACTGCTCATTACCGAAAGTACTCCGATAAAGATCAGTGGATATAACAAAAGTGGAACTGCAAGCATCATTATCACTGCTTTTCTATCTCTGAAGATATCCAGCAGTTCTTTTTTCAGGAGCGCGAAAATAATATCTTTACTTTTCATCCCTTATCCCCTCGCTCTCTATAATACTGTAAAATGCCTCTCGCATATTATTGGCCCCTGTTTCTTTCTTTAATTGAGCCGGAGTCATATCACATACCACATGCCCGTTATTTAACATCATTATCCTGTCACAAAGGTATTCTGCTTCTTCCATGTAATGAGTCGAATAAATGATAGTCTTTTTCTTTTTCTTCTCACCCCTCATAAATTCAACAATAGCAGAACTTGAAATGATATCCAAACCAAGAGTAGGTTCATCAAAAATGTATATTTCAGGGCTATGTATAAGACATCTTGCGATAGAAGCCCTCTGTGTCTGCCCTGTAGAAAGTTTTTCAATTCTGTTATCTATAAATTCTGACATATTAAGTACAGAAGTTATAGTTTTTATACGTTCTTCTATTACAAATTCCGAAAGACCATACAGTCTTCCAAACACCTCCAGCATCTCTCTTGTAGAAAGCCTGTCATAAAGCTTTGTATTTCCCGAAAGATAGCCTATATTCTTTTTTATATCCTGTGCCTTTACAAGCTTATTTCCATTTATCTCTATACTGACTTCTCCAGATGTAGGAGTTAGAAGCGATGCTAACATACGTAACAATGTGGTCTTTCCTGCCCCATTAGGTCCAAGTATACCCACTATTTCCCCTTCACCAGCCTTAAAACTGATATTGTCGACCGCCGCGAATTCAGATTTCTTTTTTCCTTCGCTTTTAATAAAAGTCTTAACCAGATCTTTTGACTCAATCACAGTTTATTTATGCCTCCTCAAGATAAATAATTGAGAGTAATTTATTCCCCATAACCACATAGAATCCCTAGATTACATGATTATAATATCTGCAGATGATTATAATATGAACTACTTGTAAACATTGTGATAACATTATTGATTTCCTTGCCCAGATAGGAGCTGAAGCTGGCATTCGGGGAGAAGACCACC
>CAMKMR010000126.1 GCA_946413945.1 uncultured Lachnospiraceae bacterium
GATCCTTGCATTGCTTATTATAATTGGCAAAATATATGTAGATCTTTTTACAGGAAAAGCTCTTGCAACTCTTGCTAGTATGACTGGCGAAGATGTAACTGAAAAAACTATGATCGCAGTTTATGTATTAAAAGATGATCCTGCTGAATCTATAAAGGATGCAGCTGATTATAAGTTTGGATATGTAACTTCTCTTGATAAAGATAGTACAAAAAAAGCTATAGAGCATATTAATACAACGGTTGGGAAAACTATTGATCAAAAGGGATTTAATAGTCAGGTTGACTTAGCAAAGGCTCTTTATGATAAAAAAATTGATGCAATGATCTTAAATGAATCTTTTGTAGACGTTCTTAAAGATACAAAGGGTTTTAAAGATTTTGAAAAGAAGACTAAAGTCCTATATGTTATCCCTATAGAAACAAAGTCTAAGAAAAAAACTGATTCAAGTAAGACAAAGGTAACAACTAAACCTTTTGTAATTTATGTAAGCGGTTCTGATACCAGAGAAGAAACACTTACAATGGAGAAGAGCCGTTCGGATTCTAATATCATAATGATTGTAAATCCTGATACCAAGCAGATCCTTATGATCAATACACCTAGAGATTTTTATATTCCAAATCCTGCTTGTGGTGACGGCTTAGATAAACTTACCCACTGCGGCCTCTACGGAATGGAAAACTCTATTGCTGCATTGGAAGAGCTCTATAACGTTGATGCTGAATTCTATCTTCAGATCAACTTTGTAGGATTTTGTAAACTTGTAGATATCATGGGTGGAATTACTGTAAATTCGCCTTATGCTTTTAATTCTTCACTTTCGGATTACTCTTATGTAAAGGGTGATAATCATTTGTCGGGTGAAGAAGCACTTTTCTATTCGCGTGAAAGATATACTTTTGCTACAGGTGATAGAGAAAGAGGAAATAACCAGATGAGAGTAATTAAAGCTCTTATCCAGAAAATGACTGAAAGCGGTTCTGAAGTACTAGCTAATTATAGTGAGATAATGGATGCTCTTTCAGGTATGTTCCTTACTAACTTTACTTCGTCACAGATTTCTTCTTTAGTTAAGATGCAGTTAGATGATAATGCAAAATGGGATATAAGAACCTATGCTGTTTCTGGATTTGACGGATCTGACTATACAGCGTCAGCTCCAGGAGAACAGCTTTATGTTATGTACCCTGATTATTCTACTGTTCAGAAGGCTATTGAGCTTATACAGATGATGCTTAATGGTGAGGTTATTACAGATGCTATACTTGAAGCACCTGCAGAATCTGATGGATCTGATCTTGTTCCTTATTATGAAAATGGTACTGAACAGATAACTACAGAACAGGAATATTTTACAGAAACAGAAACAGAGACAGAGACAGAAACAGAAACAGAATCTGAGACAGAAACAGAGACTGAGACAGAGACTGAATCTGAGACAGAAACAGAATCAGAATCTGAGACAGAATCAGAATCAGAAACAGAATCAGAGACAGAAACGGAAACAGAACAGGAAACAGAACCGGATACAGAACAAGAAACACAAAATGATGAATAAATGAGGTGGAAAGTATGAAATACGATTATTTAGTAGTTGGATCAGGTCTTTATGGAGCAGTATTTGCACATGAAGCAAAAATGGCTGGTAAGTCAGTTCTTGTAATTGATAAGAGACCTAATATAGCAGGTAACATTTATACAGAGGATCTTGAAGGTATACATGTGCATAAGTATGGTGCTCATATTTTTCATACCAATATTAAAAAGGTTTGGGATTATATAACTCAGTTTGCTGAATTTAACAGATTTACAAATTCGCCTGTTGCAAACTATAAGGGAGAACTTTATTCTCTTCCTTTCAATATGTATACATTTAATAAAATGTGGGGAGTTGTAACTCCTGAAGAAGCTGCATCAAAGATAGAGGAGCAAAAGAAAGATTATATTCTTAAGAAAAAGGCTGAAAGAGGTCTTTCGGAAAATGATGAATTTGTTCCTGAAAATCTTGAGGAGCAGGCTATTTCTCTTATTGGTACTGATATTTACGAAAAGCTTATAAAGGGATATACAGAGAAGCAGTGGGGACGTGACTGCACAGAGCTTCCTTCATTTATCATTAAGAGACTTCCAGTAAGACTTACTTTTGATAATAATTATTTCAATGCCTTATATCAGGGAATCCCTAAGGGGGGATATACAAAGATGATCGAGAATCTTCTTGACGGTATTGAAGTAAGACTTTCAACTGATTATCTTGAAAATAAGGAAGCGTTAGACAAGATCTGTGAAAAGGTAGTTTATACAGGCCCTATCGATGCTTATTTTGGTTATAAGCTTGGAACTTTAGAGTATAGATCAGTAAGATTTGAAAATGAATTATTAGATAAACCAAATTTCCAGGGAAATGCAGCTGTTAACTATACAGATAAAGAAACTCCATGGACTCGTATTATCGAGCATAAATGGTTTGAATTCGGTAAGGATGATGATGGAAATGATCTTCCTAAGACCGTTATCTCAAGAGAATATTCTTCAGAGTGGAAGCCTGGAGATGAACCATATTATCCGGTTAATGATGAAAAGAATGGTGAACTTTATAAGAAGTATAAAGAACTGGCTGATAAGGAAGATAAGGTTATCTTCGGTGGAAGACTTGGAGAATATAAGTATTATGATATGGATGCAGTAATTGCATCATCTCTTGATATGTGTGAAAAAGAGTTAAATAAATAATTAAATAAAGGGGTTAATATCATGGCAAAGAAAATAATATTCAATATTATTTTTGTAATTGACATTGTATGTACATTGATACTGGGTTTTATGCTTACTATAACAAAGATGTTTCCTGTATATCTTCTTTGTCTAGTAATGGCTGGTTTCCTTATCATTCCTCTTATTTTATTTATTTTACAAAAGCTTTTAAAGCACCACAATAGCCGTAGTAAGGTAAGAGTGATTGGCTCTGTATTACTGTTTATCGGGATCATCATTGATCTTGTGGCAATGTACTATGTGTATATAACAAACAGGACTTTAGCTGAAGTTTCAAATACTACTACTCAGACTTCGGTTATCCTTATTTATGTAAAAGATAAGGATCCTGCTACAGATATAAATTTTGCACTTCAGAATGAATATAAATTTGGTCTGCTTAAAGTAGGCGATAGAGAGTCTGTAGATAAGACAATAGAAAAGATTGAAGCAAGTTCTACTGCTAAAATGACTATAAATGAGTATCCTTCACTTGTTGATCTTGTTTCAGCAATGAATTCGGATACTATAAACGCCTTTATCATTTCAGATGCATATATGGAAATCCTTTCTTCCATGGAAGGTTATGAAAAGTATGGTGAAACAGTAAGGGTTATATATTCAAGTAGTGTTGAAACACAGATTGATGTGGTTAATAAAACAAAGACTGAAAATGCTACTGAAGTAGAAATGCAAGGTGATATTCCAGAGACATTTAATATCTATATAAGTGGTATTGATACTTTTGGACCGGTTACAACAAAGAGCCGTTCTGATGTAAATATCATTGCGATAGTTAATGTAAAGAGTCACAATATTTTACTTGTTTCTACACCGCGTGACTTCTACGTTCCATTTGATATTTTCGATGGAGCAAAAGATAAGCTTACTCATGCCGGAGTTTATGGCATTGATACATCTATGGATGTACTTGGTGATCTCTATGGTATTGATCTTAATTACTATATGAGGGTTAATTTTACCGGCTTTACCAATATAATCGATAAGCTTGGTGGAGTCGATGTTGTTTCAGATGCAAGGTTTTCAGCAGGTGGTTACAGCTACACTGAAGGCGTGAATCATTTAAATGGAGCCCAGGCACTCGCTTTTTCTCGTGAGAGATATTCATTTGCAGATGGAGATAGAGCAAGAGGACGTCATCAGATGGCTGTCATTAAAGGTGTGATAGCAGGTCTTGCTTCTAAAGAATTACTGGCTAATTATTCTTCTGTAATGGCTGAAATGGCTGGTACTTTCCAGACAAATATGACTCAGGATGAAATAGGTGCTCTTTGTAAGGAGCAGATTTCATCCAATAAGGGCTGGAATGTTGTATCTTATAGTGTTGATGGTTCAGGAACAACAGCTATGTCGGCTGCAATGGGAGTTAATGCTTATATGATGGTTCCTTTTGATGATACTGTAGAATATGCAAAGGAATTGATGGATAAGATCTGTAAGGGCTACAGCCTTGTGCAGACAGAAGTAAATGATAATGCACCTAAGCATTGATCTATATAAAATTATATGAGGGCTGAAATGAAAGATTTAGTAAAGTATTTAAAAAACTATAAAATTCACTCTATTATGGCACCTTTATTCAAAATGCTCGAAGCTATCTTCGAGCTTTTTGTGCCTTTAGTGATGGCAAAGATAATCGACACAGGAATTAAGAACAGTGATGTTTCCTACTGCTTAAAAATGGGAGTTGTATTAATTGCGCTTGCGATCGTGGGAGTTGGATGTTCGATCACTGCACAGTTTTTTGCTGCAAAAGCGGCCACGGGCTTTGCTTTTGAATTAAGAAATGATCTCTTTAAGCATATTAACAGTCTTTCATATCCTGAAATTGATAAGCTTGGATCTTCGACACTTATCACTAGAATGACGTCTGATGTTAATCAGGTTCAGACCGGGGTAAATATGTTCTTAAGGCTTTTTCTTAGATCGCCATTTGGTTTCCTTGGAGCCATCATTATGGCTTTTTATGTGGATGTAAATGTATCTATGATCTTCCTTATAATATTTCCAATCCTTTGTTTTATTGTTTTCTTTATCACATTTAAGAGCCTGCCTCTTTATAAAAATGTTCAGACTAAACTTGATAAAGTGACCCTTCTAACAAGAGAAAATCTTGCAGGAGTAAGAGTGATAAGGGCTTTCAATCATGAAGATAAGGAGAGAGAGGCATTTAAGGAAGCGACTACAGACCTTATGAGAGCAAGTGTGATAGTTGGAAGGCTTTCTGCTCTTATGAATCCCGTAACTTATCTGATAATAAATGCCGGTATAATCCTTATCCTTTGGAGATCTGGCATAAGAGTAAATGCAGGTTCCTTATCTCAGGGAGATGTGGTTGCTTTGGTTAATTATATGACTCAGATACTTGTGGAGCTTATCAAGTTTGCAAATCTTATAGTTACTGTAACAAGAGCCCTTGCTTCTGCGAATAGAATATCAAGTGTTTTTAAAGAAGAAGCAACGGTTACATTTGATGGTGATCTGCTTAAAGAAAACAAGAATTATAATGATCGTAAGAATAAAGTGACTGATAAGGTTCCGATGGTTGAATTTAAGGATGTATCTATCACCTATCCTTCTTCTACAGAAGAGGCGCTTTCTTCTTTAAGTTTTAAAGCTTATAAGGGTGACGTGATAGGAATAATCGGTGGAACTGGTTCTGGAAAATCTACATTGGTAAATCTTATCCCTGGTTTTTATAAGGCTACAAAGGGTGAGGTTTTAGTAGAGGGTAAGGATGTGTTTTCTTATTCAAAAGATGATTTAAGACTTAAGATGGGTATAGTTCCGCAAAAGGCTGTACTTTTTAAAGGAAGTATCAGAGATAATATCAGATGGGGTAAAGAGGATGCATCAGATATAGAGATAAATAAAGCCTTAGATATAGCTCAGGCAAGAAGTTTTGTAGATGAAAAAGAAGGCGGACTTGACTATATGATAGAGCAGGGGGCTAGAAATCTTTCAGGTGGACAAAAACAGAGACTTACAATTGCAAGGGCGGTGGTAGGGCATCCAAAGATCCTTATTTTAGATGATTCTTCTTCAGCAC
>CAMKMR010000127.1 GCA_946413945.1 uncultured Lachnospiraceae bacterium
AAAACCTCAGAAAACAACTCTTCCTAAAGAAATGGAGGCACTAGTATGAAACAGTATGTATTAAATCTTAAAGCTTTAGATCAGCTGGTGCTTACAGACGGTTCCTCTGAGGGAATGTCTCATCAGACTCTGGATTATATTCCGGGAAACATGCTCTTAGGAGCATTTGTAAATCTCTGGAAACAGCTGCATAAAGGGGAGCAGACCGATGGCAATCCTGAATTTGAAGATCTGTTCTTAAACGGAACAGTTAAATGGGGAAATGCCTGCCCTATGGTCGGCGACAGAACTTCTGTGCCTCTGCCATTATCCTTCCAGAAAATTAAAAACTACTCAGGGCTTCCTTATTACGGTGATGAGGATGCTTCTAACTGCCGAGTCTTTAACATCCTGCAGCTGAATGCTGAGGATAAGATTAAGGATAGTGCTCCTGCTGAATGGGGATTAGGCAAAGATGAGGTAATCAAGCCTAAGAAGCTTGATAGAACCTTTATAGATCCGGAATCATTCTGTCAGACTGCTGTATCTCATCAGTGGAATACACATGTGGCTATGGATAAACGAATGGCTGCAGAACATCAGCTGTTTGGCTACAGTTCAGTAAGTGCCGGAGTAAAATTCAGCTCTACAGTTATCTGCTGTAAAGATGAAAGAGCTGCAGGCTTAAAGCAGCTTTTAGCAGCTGCAGACAGACTGAGAGTTGGTCATTCCCGTAGTGCTGGCTATGGTAATGTTTCCTGTGTATTAAAGGGTGAACAGGATTTTGTAGAACAAAAGCTTTCATCTGATACCAATATACACAATGTCTTTTTACTTTCTCATTACACTCCTGCCTTAAGCTGGCTTTCTCCACTTGAAGGACTGAAGGAGGATTTAAAGAAATATTTTGGGGATGATAACCTTGAAATCGTAGAGAACAAACTAAGCTGCGGCTATACCGATGTTGCTGGCTTTAACAGTATGCAGAAACTTCCTAGAAGAACCCGCAGATGCATAAGTGCCGGCAGTATTATTCAGGTTAAAACCAGCTCAACATCATGCAAGAGCATCTGTGCCCTGGGAGCTTTCACTGCTGAAGGCTTTGGCAGATTCGAAATTGATCCGAAGGTACTGGCAGATAAATTCCCTCGCCCTAAGCCATTAGCTTTGCAGCAGGATAAAAAGGCTGAAAATATAAAGCAGGATCCTGCTGTTAATATGCTGGTAAAAGCGGTTACCCATCGTACCTTAAACAGACTTGCACAGCAGAAGGCGATAGAGTTTGTTTCATCTGAGAATATGCAGAAATTCATCAATGAGAGTCCTAACATGATGAAGATAGGACCAAAGGCATCACAGAGAGGAAATCTCAGAATGCTTCTGGTCTCAAAACCTTCATCAAAATGGCGTGAGTGGTTTGATAATCTCCTGAAGAAAGATGCCAAGCTGCCAGTAGTAAAACAATGGAAGAACTCTTATGCAAAATGGAAGGGCTCAACTGCAAATCTTGATGTGATCATGAAAGATCTGCTTGATCCGGAATTCTTCCGCTCATATGGAACAGTAAATATCTCTGAGATAAAAGAGTCATGCCTTGCCACGAATATAGACAGTGAACTTAACTACTTCTATGAAGAGTTCCAGAAGCTCTCTCTTTTAGAGCTATTAAAGCAGTGGGATAAGGCTTCACGTAAGACTACAGAGAAACAATCAGGAGAAACAAAATGATTATCACCAGATTTATTCTCGAAACATTAACTCCTTTACATTGTGGAGGCGGTGATGATCCTGTTTTTGATCAGATTGTCACCAGAGATGCATTTGGATTCTGGCGTATACCAGGCTCATCTGTAGCAGGTATTCTCAGAAATTATCTGAAGAAGAGTGCTCCTGAGCTTGAGAATGTTCTTTTCGGATATGCATCAACTTCTTCTAAAGAAACCAATAAAGATAACAAAGCCTCCATTGTATGGTGTATGGATGCCTATCAGCTCGATTTTGACATGAAGCTTGCATACTGCAAGCAGCTCAATGGAGAGAATGTCAGTGCCCTAGGACCATTTGTACGTGATCATGTAAATATTGATTTTAATACCTCTACAGCAAAAGAAGGAGGTAAATATGATGAGGAAATCATCCCTCCTGGAACCCGTTTCTTTCTGGAGCTGCGACTTGACGGATGGGAGAAAGATCTTACCGATGATGAAAAGCAGGCTTTCATAAAGCTTTGCAGTGCTGTTGCCAATGGTGAAGTATCATTTGGCGGCAAGAAGGTTAGTGGTTATGGCAGGTTCAGCTGTAACTTCAAATCCGGCAATCCATCTTTTATCTGCATGGAATATGATCTGAAGAAGGCAAATGAACTTGAGGCTTATCTGAATATTCCAAAAGCTCCATCTCTATCATTAAAGGATGGCACCAGAATCAGCCTTGAAAAGAATTCTCCTGTATATCCTGCATCAGACATAAACTTTGATCTGGAGCTTCCTCTGGAGACAGATGGTCCTGTCATGGTCGGAGGCACCAACCTGAAAGAGCAGGATCAGGAAGTTGATATGGTCTGTCTGACTACTCCTTACCTGGATTATGAAGGACAGCAGAAAATCAATTACTGCTATACCTTACCAGGCTCCTCTTTCCGTGGTGTACTGCGTCATGGAGTCTATAAGGTAGCCAAAGCTCTGAAACTTGATGCACAAAAGGAAGTTGATGAGCTGTTTGGATTCATCAATGGCAAGGAAAAGAAAGCCGCCAGCGGAAAGGTACAGATTGAGGATATCTATCTGAAGCAGGCAAGAGCATTACGCCTACAGCACGTAGCCATCGACAGATTCACCGGAGGTGCATTGGATAGTGCTCTGTTTGATGAAAAACCTGTTTTCTCATCCGGTCTTAAGCTTCCATTAAAACTTAAGGTAACCGGTATCACAAAGAATCAGGCAAAACTGCTATGTCATACACTGCTAGATCTTTGCACAGGCATGCTGCCTGTTGGAGGTGGTACCAACCGAGGCAACGGAAGTCTGAAGATAACAGGCCTGGACTCTGGATTAGAAAAGGCTTTATCAGCCTCTGAACTGAAGTTTACAGGAGCCTGGGATGGACAGGATTTATCCGCTTCTGGCTTTGTAGATTTCCTCAAAAAGTTAGACTGAACAGGGGATAACTAGAATGACAACTGTAAATTATTTTGTGGGCATTACAAAAATCTCTTCCCCACAGGATGCTATTTTGAAATTCTCTGAACTGGGGACAGATAACCCCGTATGGTTTCTGCTTGAGAGATATTCAGGCTATCAGGTAGATGAACTCTCGAAACTGCCATCTGACTGGGCACGTGATCTGGTAAGTCTAACCGTATGCACAGAGAACTGGGAAGTTAGAGTTGAAAAAGAAGATCCTGTCGCACAGGAGCTTACAATGCGAGTAATCGCAGATGAGGTCTCCGATGCAAACTGTCAGGGACGCTGCAGAGACTTCAGTTATCTGACTAACTACACTAAAGCCATACCTCAGCTTCAGGATCAGAAGCTTTCAAAACTGCTGTATAGAGAATACTTCACAGATGATCCATCATCAGGTATGCCTTTACTAAAACACTCAAGATTATGTGGCTTTGCAAAGGAGTAATCAACATGGGATATATCAACAATAAGGGCCACGGCGGATATCAGAGGAATGGTAATCCTGCAAGGGATGTGGATGACAAGATTGCAACAGCACCTTATAACTTTGTAAGCCTGCCTTACGAGGGTGATGATCCAAAAACCTATAAAACACTTTCAACAAAAGCAGTAAGTGATGAAGGCAAAGATCTGTATTCAGGAACAATTACCTGTACGCTAAAAGCTCTTACTCCAATCATGGTAGCAGGACCTTCTGATCGCAACGAGAAGAATGGTGTCAGAAAATTTCTTGAAGTTGATAATCAAAAGATTATTCAGGGATCTTCAATTAAAGGAATGTTTCGAAGCTATATTGAGGCTTTTTCATGTTCAGTTATGCATCCTGTAATTGATTCCTATATCTACTGGCGTAACGTAACAGGAAAAGGGTCTGGAGTTTATAAAGACTCATTCGAAGAGGATCCTACAGGTGGATTCCTGAAAAAAGCTGGAGCCAGATATAAATTCTATAAGGCCAAGAAAATTACCAGATTGCCAGAATACGATAAGGATTCTTATCGTACCGGAAGAATCGCCAAAAAGAATCAGGGCTATTATTTTGGAGAACCTTCCGGTGAGGGAGAATTTCTAGATGACGAAATCGTTAATCGTTTTCTGAATGAAGTGAATTCAAATACATCTCAGAAAGATATCTGGAGAAAAGAGAAAGAGAAACTGGATAGGAACGAGTTCGCCAGAGTTTTCTGTATCTATTACAAAGACGGAGAAAGAAAAGGTCAGGTAAAAGAGCTCGGTGTAGCCAGATACCTGAGAATTCCTTATCCACAGACTCCAGCTCAAATGGCAGGGGAGTTTAACAGTGACGATTTCTGTGCACAGCTCTTTGGCTATGTTGACGCTAAGAACAAGAATCAGAAAGCAAAAAAAGGAAAGCTGTCTTTCTCAGAATGCCGCCTGAATAATGCAAAAGAGTTAGGTGTTAAGAGTCTGATTCTTGGAGGGCCACATCCTACCTGTGTTCAGCACTATGTAGATCAGTGGGTAGATGAAGGCAACGTTCCATCCAGATATAAAAAGAAAAATGATGCCGATCAGCTAGAGGCATATCAAAAAGGAAACGCTCTTCGTGGTCGCAAATTCTACTGGCATCGTAAAACCCAGCTGCAGAACACTAATACAGAAAATAAGGATGTTGTAACCAACTTTATTCCTGTTGATAAAGGAGCTGAGGGAACTTTCAGAATTACGCTGAATTCCGTAAACGAATTTGAATTAGGAGCAATTCTTGAGTTACTGAATCTACCTGATAACAGTGCCTGCAAGATGGGTATGGCAAAACCTTATGGCTATGGATCAGTAAAGATTACCGTTCAGAAGTTTGATCTGCAGAAGGATAGTTCCCGTTACAACAGTATTACTCAAAGACTTTCTAATACAGATAATTCAATATCTGAAAAGGATAGAGAAAATCTTATTGATAACTTTGAAAAGTATGTCTGTGAAAGCATTTATCCTGGTGAAGGTTATTCTTATGAAGAAATACAGTCTATAGCTGATCTTCGTGAAATGATGCTGATACAGGATGGCAGCTGCAACCGTCTTGAGAATTCTGACTGGGCACAGCGAACCGCTTATATGGCATCACCTACAGACAAGAACGCACAGCCATCGTTCAGACACAAGAAGATTCTGCCTTATCCGGATCATGTAAAAAAATATAAATAAGGATAAGGGTGAAAGACAAAAACTCATTTGATTTAGAACCAGCTTCAGATATTGAAGCTGGATAAGAAAGGAGTAAACGTCCAAAAAGATATCCCTTAATCGGGCTTATCTTTTTTATGATGACTTGTTTTGCGTATGATCTCTTTCTTTTTCTTTAATCTGGTGTAACTGGTATCTTCAGTGTCATTTCCTTTTAAAGAAGTAATAAGGGGATCAGCTAAATAAGGACAAAATGAGTGAAAGTTTCTGTTTAATAGAGGCAGTAATAAAAATAGCATAATCATATCCTCACATTTAAATAAAAGATATTTATATAAAAGCAAGAGCGATGCCAAATCACATTACTTATTGATTTATAAGGGTTACCGATTTTATTGGGTATCTATAATTATCCTTTTTTGATAATGTTTTATGGATTTATATAAATAATGGTAAAAAATATAAGATTTCGAATTCCAAATCATCCGCAAATTTCGTTAAGAAAGAAAAG
>CAMKMR010000128.1 GCA_946413945.1 uncultured Lachnospiraceae bacterium
ACGCAACTATATTAAATCACCTCATCCATCCAGATTACGCAACTATATTAAATCACCTCATCCATCCAGATTACGCAACTATATTAAATCATACTTATTTATCCAGATATTCCACAACTTTATTAAGATCTGCGAGAACTTGATCGGCCATCTCTTTCATCTCATCATCTGCCTCTAAAAGGTCTGGCACCATGATAGGTTTTAATCCTCCTCGGTGCGCTGCTCTTATGCCATTATATGAATCTTCTATTGCATAGGCTCTATCAGGTTTAACTCCAACAGCTTCACACGCCTTAAGAAAAATATCAGGTTCAGGCTTACTTCTATTAACCATGTCTCCTGTCACTATCACATCAAAATATGAATAAATCCCGGCGTCCCTTAACTCCTTTTCTACGGTCTCTTTTCTAGAAGATGACGCCAAAGCTATCTTCTTATTATTCTCCTTTAGATATTCTAAGATATCTTTAACTCCCTTCTTCACAGGAAGTTTTCCACCGTCATATCTGTCGTGATACATCTTTGATGCAAGAGAAGCATATTCATCATAAGGGAAATCCTCGCCATAGGCTTCTAATACGATACTCTTTGTTTTTTCCATTGTAGTACCTGTACACTTTAGAAAAACCTCATATATATTTTCAAAGTTTTTCTCTTTCGAAAGCTCTAACCAGCATAAAAGAGCCGCCCTCTCTGAATCAAATATAACTCCATCCATATCAAATATAACTGCATCAAAATCTTTCAAAGCCTGATCACTCCATTTTATTCTTTTCTTCTATATTCGTAATTTACCAGTGACATATTTTCATTAACCACTTCTTTATCCCCCACCCTGACAAAACCGATTTTTTCATATAAATGACAATTGCCGGCTTCCTCAGAAATGGTACTTAATCTCCATATTTTAACAGTAGGAAAAGTATTGATTGCTTTAACTATAGACACGAAACCTATTTTCATATTTTGATATCTTGGCAAAACGCAGATAGGACTTATACGACAAGACGCATCATTATCATATTCTCTAACATCAAATCCTATAAACCCAACTCTTATTCCATCCACCTGAATAAAGGCATATTTTCTTTTGGATTGCTGCATTTTTTCTTTTAATTTTTCTATTGTTTCTAATGCAGGTGAGATATCATCATGATATTTTTCATATAATGGCATAAAACTTTCCACCTGTATACGGTGCAGGTCCTGAATATCATTTTCAGTTGCCATTACAAGACATAGTTTTTCGTCCAGCTCCGCCACTGGATCCTCTTCATATTTCCTTTTTTTTATATCAACTATCATCCTCCGGATTGCAATTATCGTAATAATGATAGTCAGCCAAAAGGCTGCTGCAATTGCAAAAAAAGTTATGAACGGTGCACCATGCCCCTGCGCCCCTGGTTTTGGCTCCATTATTTTTGAATCCACGTATAGCCCAATTATTAATATCACTTTATTTAATAATAACTGAATTGGAATTAATAATAACCAACGGTATGGACTCCGTCCATTTCTTCTCTTTTTTACTTTTTTCTTCCCCATTTCTTTTTTATTTACCATTTATTTTTTTATTTACCATTTATTTAGTCAATAACCTGTTTTTATCTTGTAGGATGGCCAAGCATATGATACCTAATGGCTTAGATTTTCATCTATATACTGAATATAAGGCTTTTTAATAACCTCATCCTGATTATCTTTATACCAGTCAAAGCACTCCTTAAGGCCTTCTATTAGATCTATATCCTCTTTAACTAAAGTATGCTGTTTTGTTACATCCAGACTGTAATCATAATCAAAGAAACTAAAATATGCTCTTTGCATAATATCCTGATAAACATTTTCAAACTCAGCATTTTTTCCTGCAACTTTGTAACACGCTTCTACCCACTGTTTAACTGTTACACTTGTTTTATTTCCCACATTTAATATGTGATCCTTAGGACGTTCTTCTATTATTTTTTCTATGATACGGCATAAATCTCTGACATGTAAAAATTGAAGTTTCATCTCGCCATCACGAGGAAGATAGAATTTTCTATCTGCCATAGCACAGTCAAATACAAATGCCTCTCTATAAACATTATTCATTGGGCCATAGAGATATGGTGGTCTAAGAATATAGGCCTCTGGGACCATTTCAAGCAGCGCACGCTCTGATGCGATCTTATCGGTTCCATACCCAGTCCAGATTTTATTTTCAGATAGTTCTGCTTCTTCTTTATATGGAAGTTCTTCCTTATCGGAATATACCGCACTGGAACTTATCATAATGTAAGTCTCAAATTTAGGAATTGAGCCTACAAAATCCCTGATATCAGCCTCTTTATAGGCAGTTATATCAATGACTGCATCAAAGCTAAGTCCCTCTAACTTATCCTTAATATCATGGCGATCTCCCCTTATAAATGTTACCCCTTCGACCTGCGGCTTACTTCCCCTGTTTAAAACATATACCTGATAGCCTTTTTCAACAAAATATTTTGCTGTGAATTTACTAACAAATACTGTCCCACCTGTAATAAGAACTTTTTTCACATGACCTCCCGACAAAAAAACAAATGACTGTTTACGCTTGAATAATTACACAGATTTTATATTTTTGTCAACAGAAAGGGATGCCATTTTACACTCGCTGCTCTTAAAATCATATTCCTTCTCTGAATAGCAGGTCTTCCCCCCCCTTTAAATACGTTGTTCCCCAGGCGTACATCTCCTTTAATACAGGAATAATACTCTCTCCAAATGGAGTAAGTGAATATTCAACTTTCGGAGGAACAACCGGATATACCTTTCTCTTAATAAGCCCGTCATTCTCAAGTTCTCTTAGCTGCTGAGTAAGCATCTTGGCCGTTACTGATGTGATAAGTTTATTTAATTCATTGAATCGACGTGTTTCTCCAATAAGATGCCATAAAATAAGCGCTTTATATTTTCCACCGATAAGATTAAGGGTCGCTTCAACCGGACACTGTACTTCCTTATTTTTTTGCATATCATATCCCTTTCCGTAATGTCACATAGTTTCTTTTTGGTAAGTATATCACTAATAAGTGCGTACTTGTAATTACACAAGTATATAGTAATATCATATCTTGTTTATATCAATTACATATTCTCATATTAACAGGAGGAAAATATCAATGAATTTTTTATCATTAGCTAAGCAGAGATGCTCTGTCAGAAATTACCAGAATAGAAAAGTTGAAGATGAAAAGCTTTCGCAAATCCTTGAAGCCGCTAGAATTGCACCTACTGCTGCCAACTGTCAATCCCAACGTTTATTGGTAATCAAAGATTCAAAAGCTTTGGAGAAATTATCCAAAGGTGTAAATTTTCATGAAGCCCCATTGGCAATCATTGTCTGTGGCGATCATTCAGATGTCTTTGTAAGACCTTTTGACAATAAAGATATGGCAACTGTTGATGCGACTATTGTTGCTGACCATATCGTACTTGAAGCAGAGGATATTGGGCTTAGCAGCTGCTGGCTCACTTATTTTGAGCCTGAAATAATAAGAACAGAATTTAACATTCCTAAAAATATAGAACCTGTTGCTATCATAGCAATAGGATACGCCGCCGAAGAAAAAGCCTCTCCTGAAAGACATTCTAAAGCAAGAAAAACATTGGATGAAATAGTTCTTTATGACCATTTTTAAGTTTTAGGGCAACCAAAACCCCTAGAAACATTATATTTCTTATGTTTGTAAACTATTTTTAGTGCTTGTATTTTGCAAGATAACATCTCTTTTTGAACTATTAACGAAGTAAAAAGTGCCGTATTTTAGGCATTTCTTCATCAAGTTGCTGTTTACCTGCTGCGTACGGTAGAAAGCTCAGGACTACTGTGCACAACTGGTGGCAACTTGTACTAATAAAACTCATCCTATGATATCTAACAAAAACTGCGATGCCTTCCAATGTTTCAGTATTCATACCCTTAGTCTATCACATCATTCTGGAATCTGGACAAATGCTCGAAAGGCAGGATGAGACATCTGGATTATCTTGAGAACCGTATTCCCGTTGTAGAGATAATCATTTAATGTAACCATACTCACCTCACTTCAACAACACTCCCAGCAGTGGAATCGTCACCACTGTCATTATCGTAGTCAGGGCCACCCCTTTTACTGGAAGCTTTGCATTATCACTATCCTGCGAAAACATAGCAACCATGCTTCCTATAGGCGTAGCCAGCATCACAAAGCACACACTTATCAGCAATTGATCTGATATCAGGCTCTTAACAAACAACACTCCAGCAACCGGGATCACAAGCTGTTTCAAAAGAGAAAACAAAATAAGCTTTTTATCACCAAACAGCTCCCAGAAAGCAATCTTGCTCAAGGAATATCCAATAACCATCATGCTTAGGGGCGCCGTCAGATTTCCAAAGTAACCCACAGTAGTCTTAAGAAATCCAGGCACCGGAATCTGAAAGACATAGGCAATCAGCGCGATCACACAGGCCACCGTTCCTGCATTTATCACCTGGAGAATCTCTTTGGACGAGTCCCCAGACCCATTCTTCTTCCCCTTCAGAATCCGCACTCCATAAGTGTAGATCAGAAAGTCATAGATAAAATTGAAAATCGCGGCATAAATCAGCGCCTCAGACCCGTAGGAGGCCGATAAAAGCGGCATTCCCATAAAGCCAATATTTGAAAAAATCAGCATAGACTTAAAGAGTCCCCGCTCCCCATCATCAGTAGCAAAGAGCCTGGACACTGGAATTGCAACCCCAATAAGTACCAAGTAAAAAGCCAGAGCAAACAAAAAAGTCCGTCCTATCTGCCACAGGCTCAAAGCGGATTTTTCCAACCCTGCCCCGATTATCAGAGCAGGATTGGCGATATTTACAACAATAAACGTTATTACTTCTATTCCTTCGTCGCTAAAGAACTTTTTCTTTCCACAAAGAAATCCAATACTGATGATTATGAAGAAAATAACCATCTGTTCTAGCAAGATCATGCTATTATCTTATCTCCTATATAGTTCTTTTCAATGATTTCCAGCGTCTTTACTACTCTGTTCATTTCTTCATGGGTTCCGATTGTCATGCGAATATAATCTTTTACCTTCTCGTCGTTGTAGTGCCTTACGAGAATTCCGTATTTCTTGAGTTCGTCGCACAAAACGCCAGCAGGAGTCTTGAAAGCCTTAAAGAATACGAAATTAGTAGTTGTCGGAATAACTTCATACCCCATGTTTCTTAATCTCTTTTCCAGAAGTTCTCTCTCATTTATAACCCTGTTAACACAGTATTCAAAGTATTCCTCGTCATTAACTGCCGCGCAGCCGCCAACAATTGCCAGTGAGCTTAAGTTAAAAGGATTAAAGGCAAACTTGATGTTGTTCATATCCTCGATGATGCTCTTTGAAGAAAGGGCAAAACCGATTCTAGCACCAGGCATATTTCTTGACTTTGAGAAAGTATAAACCACCACCAGATTGCTGTACTTGTTAATAAGCGAATATACCGACTCATTGCCATAGTCCACGTAGGCCTCATCAATAATAACCATTCTGTCCTTCTTGGAAGCCACAAGCCTCTCGATGTCAGCCACCGGAATAGCCAGGCCCGTCGGATTATTAGGGTTAGCTATGATAACGTCTCTATCCGACTCAATGTAAGGCTCGATATCCAGCGTAAAGTCATCTCTGAGCGGAATCTGCTCATAATCAAGTCTGTAGGCCTTTGAATAGATTCTGTAGAAATCGTAGGTAATATCAGGAAAACAGATTTTCATACCAGGTCTGAAAAAGCTCATAAGGCAGAAACTAAGCACTTC
>CAMKMR010000129.1 GCA_946413945.1 uncultured Lachnospiraceae bacterium
TTTACCGGTAAGAGGATCGTTTCTGTAGAAGTGAACGATTTTCTTTCCGGCGTTACGGGCCTGCAGAGAGAACTTTGTATCTTTAGTTCCAAGCTTGCGGCCAAAATAAGCAAGGTCCTTTGAATTATCAATAAGATTCTGAGTCTCCATAGCAAAGCCACATATAAACTGTCCATTTTTCTTATGCTCACCTAAATATTTAAGCACATCTTTTGTCCTGTTAAGAAGGATAGAGCTATCCCCCTCCATTTTCTTAATCTTATGCTCAGCAACATTTGCAGGAGTATAATCTGCTACGGCCGCTGCCATTATGACTATATCTGCATCTTCTGCATTTTTTGTAACCTGCTGGAACATTTCTTCAGCAGATTTAATGTCAATCCTGTTAACACCATAAGGAGCATCTAAAACAGTAGGACCTGAAACAAGTGTAACTTCAGCCCCCTTCATTTTTGCAACTTTAGCAAGACTATACCCCATCTTTCCCGAAGAATGATTTGTTATATATCTTACTGGATCGATAGCTTCCATTGTTGGGCCGGCAGAAACAACAATCTTTTTTCCTTTAAGATTTTTTTCAAAAGCTATACTATCAAGCACTCTTTCCACAAGATATTCCTCTTTAGGAAGCTTGCCCTTTCCATCATAACCACAGGCAAGATGACCCGAATCAGGTTCAATTATCTCATAGCCAAATTTTTTAAGCTTTTCAATATTATACTGAACTATCTTATTTTCCAGCATATATACATTCATCGAAGGACAGATAAGAATCGGGCATCTTGCAGGAAGAACAGCTGTAGTAAGCATATCATCCGCAATGCCATTTGCTATCTTTCCGATCACATCTGCTGTACATGGAGCAATAAGAACCAAGTCAGCTGATGTACCAAGTTCAATATGAGGCACAATTCTTTTATCTTCACACTCATCAAAAACATTAACAAATACTTTATTTTTTGTGATTATTTCAAATGTTTCTGCTGTTATAAACTTTGTTGCACTTTCTGTCATTATCACATGAACGTCAGCATGCTGTTTTGTAAGCAGACTGGCACAATTTACCATCTTATAAGCTGCAATGCCTCCAGTTACACAAAGTAAGATATTTTTACCCTTTAACATGCATTTCACCTCTGGTTATAAATTATTCTTTAAATCTTTATATGTAGTGACAAGTTCTCTTACAGTATCTTCTTCCCTAAGAGATACACTCTTTTTAAGAACTTCTAAAAACTCATTATCTTCTCCCTGATATTTACGGGATAATAAGTCATTCATAAGTTCTTCAACCTTATCATAATCCTTACCATCAAGAGCAAGGTAAAGATTAGTCAGTTTATCGATATTAACGATGGTTTCAACAGCTGCTTTATCATCAGCACTAATATCAAGTTCCTCATCATAATAACTGCTGTTTTTCGTTTCAGCTTCTTCATCATAATAGCTGCCATTTAATGTTTCACTATCTTCAGCAGCTGTATTGTTTGAAGCTATTTCAGGATCTGTTTCTTCCTGCGCAGATTTAAGTATCTCGGTTTCATTTCTTTCTGATTGAACTCTTGAAGCTAATTCTTCATCAGATATACCCTGTTTTGAATCAACAAAATCAAGATAGTCACCTACTATTTCCTGTAATTTTTCAAGGTCATCACAGAGTTTATTTAAATTATCCCTGACATAACTTCTGTTACCAATATTAATAGCTGCATTTATCATAGTGATCTCTTTATAAAGATCTGCAGCCCCGATATTCTGAGCAGAAGTTCTGATATTATGGATCCTGTTACGGAATGCTCTGTAGTTTTCAGTGAATTTTTCTTTTAATTCCTCTGAAACAGTAAGATTCTGATTATAATAAGTATCAAGGATCTTATTATAAACATCTATTGAGCCACCAATCTTTTCAAGGGTTGATGGAACATCAATATACTGTTGGAGAACAAGAAGCCCTTCACTGTAACGTGATTCATTAATATATTGAGCAATATCATTAGATCTATATTTGATCATTCCTGAAGGCAGATTCTTAACCATTACTGTAGCAAGACTCACAAGATCCAGCGGTTTTACAATTATATCATTAAAACCATTCTTCTTAAGTTCATCCGTTGTTTCTCCTATTGCATCAACAGACATAGCGATAACAGGAACTTCTTTTGCATTATCATAAGCTAATTCTCTTATTTCCTTTAATGCATCTGTTCCATTCATTACAGGCATATCAGCATCCATAAAGATAATATCATAATTATTGTTCATTACCATATCTATGGCACTGATACCGCTCGCAGCAATATCCACCTTCATTTCCATCTGTTTGAGAACTCCAACCGCCACAGAACGCGCCAGCTCATCATCATCAACTATAAGAGCATTCACATCAGGAGTAAGCATCTTGGCTGCCTCTTCCTTGGAGATCCTTTCGATCGAATTAATATCAACCGAACCAGTTACCACATCTTCACCCGGTTTATCCTGAAGTAAAGAAATAGTAAATGTCGAACCTGCTCCATAGGTAGAATCCACATCGATCTGACCTTCCATAAGCCTTATCAGTTTATCAGCAATAGCCATATTTATTCCACCGCTGCTCTTTTTACCTTTAGAGTCACGCGGATTATAAGCTTCAAAGAGAGTTTCTATAGAATCAGCCTGAATACCAATACCAGTATCCGAAACACTGAATACCAGGTTTTCTCTTACATTATTCTTTTTATCTTTTATTTCATAGCAATCAACTGATAAAGTTATAGTACCTTCTTTAGTAAACTTGGATGCATTATCTAAGATTATCTCAAGAAGCGTCTTTATTTTTTCAAAATCCCCGACGAGAATATCCGGTATATTTTCACCCAGATCAACCAAGAATCTTATCTGTCTTCCTTCCAACTGATTTATCACCCTGTCGGAAATATCACAAACAAGCGTAGTTATAGAATAAGGGGCATTCACAGCTTTTACACGGCCTGATTCAAGCCTTGCAAGCTGGATAGTCTCATCCACTCTGTAAAGAATATTCTGGCTGGTACTGATTATATTTGCGAGCTCCTCATCCTCATCACTTTCATGCCTATGATTTTTTCTGATATTATCAGCCATAGCAATTATCGCATTAATAGGTATCTTAATATCATTACTCATAGAAGCTAGGAAGTCAGTTTTTAAAGTATTAGATTTAAGAGCGACTTCGTGCTCCTTGGAAAGCTTTTCAATCTCCTGATTCTGTCCAACATACTTTCTCTGAAGTTTAAAGAGCTTAATGAAAGCAAAAATGATAAAGAATATGACAAGCGCCAGCAATATATAACGCACGATCCTTCTTTCAAAAAATCCATACTGCTTGATAATGTTAAAAGTTATACTCTGTTCACTTTCAACTCCGTCTCCATTTACAGCCGTAACTGTAAAAGTAGTATATACAGCCTGAAATGTATTTGTCCCCTTTATAGTTGTTTCAGCAGTATCAAAGCCATCAAGCTTATATGTCGCTTTGATATTTTCCTTATTGATATATGAAAGTACCGCAAATGAAATAGCAACTCTTTGGGCACTATGAGGTATCTCAATACTTCCGCCTATCTGATCAAAGTAATAGACCTTATCATCAATATCAACTTCAGATATTGTAAGTTTAGGGGCGATGTCATTTGTCTTAATATCTGATGTATCCAAAGTAAGAACACCATCATTTGTACATACATAGAGCATATGCATCTTATCAAGATATGTCTTTGAATCAATAGTGATATTCTTCTTTAAGCCATCACCATTTGAAAGATATCTTTCACTGATAGGATCAGCCCCAAGAAGCTCACTCTCAGTTGTCCTAAGTATTCCCTTAGAACCAATGATTATAAGATAATCTTTATAGTCAAATGTATCGCTCTTTATATCATAAATATTATTTGAAAAATCAATATTAGATATAGCCCTTATAGATTCATTAAATAAAGAAAGTCCATTATCTGTGCCAATATAGATACCATTTTCACCTTTCTTAAAACAGGTAACAACATTTGAAGAAAGGCCATCAGCCTCAGTATAATTGGTGACTTTTTTATCTTTGATTATATATACTCCTCCACCGTCAGAACCCGCAAATATCCTTCCATCTTCATCCTGATAAAGAGAAATGATATTGGAATATACAACGCCTTCAGAATAAGAGTAATTCGCTACAGGATCTCCATTTTTAGAAATGATACAAAGTCCATCTTCTGTGGCAACTGCTATATTACCATCCAGAAGCTCTATAGCTGAATTTGTAAGATTTGTAAGAAGACCTGAAGACCTGCCAAAACTCCTTATCTTTTTTTCCTTATCATATTTAACAATACCATACCTGCGCGAAGTTGATATCCATACACTACCTTCAGAATCAAGGATCATATCCTTAACACTGGTACCGTCAAGATAAGCAGTAAGATCGTTTTCCTCTGTGTTATTATTTGAATCAAGAATTGTAAGTCCATTATCTGTACCGATAAATTTACTTCCATTCACATTAAGGATACAATTAGTCGGATGAGATGGGATATTATATTTTTGATTGATATCGGTAAATTTACTCTTGCCTAAAAGAAGTATTCCATTTCTTGAAGAAGTAAACCAGATATTGCCCTCATAATCTATCAGCATAGAAGAAAGGTAAGAATCTATACTTGTTCCCTCAATATTATTGAACTTTAAACTAGGATCAAAATAGCCAAGGCCATTATCCGCAAGAACAAATATCCTTCCGTTTTCATCTGCATAAATGGAATTTATACCGTCATTTTTAGAAATTAAGGTCTCAGCTTTTTTAAGGCTGTTCATCCTAAGTATATTTGATCCGATGGTTCCTATATAAACAGTATCATTATAGGAAGTGATACAAGATAACTCCTCAGGACAGAAAACATTTGACTGTATCTCAGTTACGTTATCATCACTGTCTATTGTAAAAATATAGTTACCATTATAGATTCCCCAGATCATCCCATCAGAATAGCAAAGTTCTTTTATATGATGAAACTTAAGAGAATCAATACTTATAAGTGTATTATTATCAATATCAACCTTATAAACACCGTATGCTGTAGCCACATATATAGTTCCATCTTCAGATTCAACTACATCTGTGACACATTTTACTCCGCTATAATATTCATTATCAAAATGCTTTACTGTGGAACCGGAAATATAAAATAATCCATAATTATTTGTAGAGATCCATAATCTTCCACTAGTATCCTGGTAAAGATCATTGATAAAATAGACGTCATTTTTTTCTGTATCCCAAAGATTATATATGACAAATTCCTTGCCATTATATCTATAAAGTCCCCCATCAGTTCCTACCCAGACATAGCCGGATAAAGTCTGATAAATACAGTTAACCTGCAGAGAATCAAGACCACTGCCTTTATCATAAACAGTCTGGCTGTAAGTTGATAAAAAGCTTGAAGCCTCTTCTTCTTTAGCATCTACAAAAGACATTCTATTAAACGGCAAAAAGCATGCCAGAAGGCATGCTATTGCTATTACAAAAGCGGTTACACGATATATAGTTTTAGAACGCTTTGTTTCCATATGTCTGTAATCCTTTAGTTATTATCTGATATTTTTAAGGAAAGCCTCATAACCTTTCTCTGTCTCATAAATATCTGCTTTAGAAGTTACTTCCCAAGGTGAATGCATTGAAAGTACTGCAACACCACAGTCGATAACCTGCATATCATAAAGAGAAAGGATATAAGCGATTGTTCCGCCACCGCCAACATCAACTTTTCCTAACTCAGCTG
>CAMKMR010000130.1 GCA_946413945.1 uncultured Lachnospiraceae bacterium
CTTTCAGCTGAGGTGTACTAATAGGTCGAGGGCTTATCCTAATAGAGATTAAATTGAAACGCTTCTTAAATTAAAGGATGACACTTCTGTATGATGTTTTGAAAGTACAAAGTAAAATATTGAGGGATCCAGTGATGGTTCTCTTTTTATAATTAATATAGGGGATTGGTCAAATGGTATGATAGGGGTCTCCAAAACCTTTGGTGGGAGTTCGATTCTCTCATCCCCTGTAGTAAAAAAGCGTTGGAATATATTCCAGCGCTTTTTTTTCGACTGCCGAAATAGAGCAATAAGATCGATGGTTGTACAAATGTAAGGTAAGTACGACTGTAAGCACCTGCCAGACATCGAGCCGTCAGGTTAAGCAATAAAAAATCTCTGCGTCTTTATGCAGAGATTTTTTATTGCCTTACGAAGAGATGAGTAGTCGAGCGGGCAGTTCATATTTATTAAGTTAGTTAAAATTATCTTCCTGTTCTTTTAACCAGTCATCAAATCCATCATTTACAACAACGCCGTGAGGGATTGTTGTATTTGATTTTTCCTTTTTATTCTTCTTAATTGTAATTCCGATATATACATTAACAAATAAGAGAATTATAACAAATAATATCTTAGTATCAATTATATTGCTGTTATAGGATTTATTTGCTATTTCTATATTGAAATTATTAATGTTGTATTTATCAGATCTTTGGTGATCAGGAAAATCAGCATCACTTTTTAAAAAGTATTTATATGATCTGCCATTGCTTCCTTCATCATCCCATGTTACGTCAAGATTGTACCATTTTCCATCTAGTTCGACCATATTCCACATATGGGATTCATCATTACCAATAATAATCCTGGTCTTTATGCCGGCTTCATTTAATAGATAATAGGTCGCAAGACCATAACCGGAACATACCATTACGCCATCTTTAAAACCATCAATATCAGTATGGTTTTCCATTGAGGATCTTTGATCATATTCAAAATTATCGATCAGATAGTTATGAACATTTAGTACAGTATCATAATCAGTATCACCTTTAAGATTTTTAGCAAGAGCAGACATATGCTCAAAATGTCTATCCATACTACCTTTCGGATAAGGAAATGAAATCATCATTTTTACACCAGTAGAATAATCTTTATAATATTCATAATGAATAGAATTAAGATAATAAACCAGGTAGCAGCCGCTTTTTAAAGGGGCGTCAGGGTTATAATGATATGAAAAATCATCTAAAAACTGGCTGCCTATCAGAGATGCCTGAAGGCTTTTTTCGAGATCGTAATATTTATAAAGCTTTCTATCGTATATCTGTTGTGCTAATAAATTAAAAAATTCTTCTTCGCTCTTTATCTTAGCATCATCTTTAGCCTGAACATTTAGCGTTGAGGTTGAGAAGCAGGCAATCAGAAAAGAGATGATTAGGAAAAGTGTTATTTTATGTTTATTTTTCACTTCCAGTTCCTCCAATCTAGTTTCCTTGTCATCCATATAATTATCATTTGACATTTATATCATTATATAGAAAACAAGCTTTGTTTCCAAGGAAAAAACGATCACTAAAACAAAGTAATATAGTATATGTTTAATTTTAATAATACAAAAATGCATAAATTAAATAGCATGTATAGTTGAAGATATTTTAAATAATTGCGATGTTTATTAAGAAGGCATTAATAAAGGCTTTCATAATTTCTTAATATTTTTATTTAAATTCTTAAGGGCTTCTTAATAAACAAAATAAATTTTTGTACTATAATAATTTATGTAATAAATATTGCGTGAGTTTTGACATCTTGGTCCGGGCATTTTAGATAGTTCATGTAAAATCTTGTGAAAAAATGAGGAAAACAATGAGAAAAGAGAAATGGTATTTTAGAAAGGCCAAGATAAAAAAAACAATAATATTTTTTTCTTTGGCAACAAGCTGTGTTGTATCTAGTGGTTTTGTTTCGAATGCGGAAGGTCTGGAGCCAGATGTACCAAATCCTGATCCTTATGTGACTGAGACTACAGAGTATGAAGCAGCTGAAGACTTTGTAAATGTTCCTGTTATAGATGAAGCAGCTGAAGATGGGATTGAAGTAATAGTTGATGAAGATGATTCAAATTCAGTTGATGAAGATGATTCAAATTCAGTTGATGAAGATGATTTAAATACAGTTGATAAAAACGAGAATAATTTAAATGTAGCTGATTCTAAACTTCAGGATAATGATACTCTGACTGCTAAGGATCCTGCACTGGCAACAGTTGAAAAACCAGTTGAAGAAGTTGTTGAAGGAGTACATGATACAGAAGACGGTAAATTAGCTCTATTTAATGGTGATGAGGTAAATACAGAATTTACCGGCCTTTATTATGATAAGGCAAGCAAAATCTGGTATAACCTTGTAGAAGGATATGTAACAGCTGGTCCTAATATGGTTGCAAATGAATACGGCAGCTGGTATGTAGATAAGTATGGAAAGATAGATTTTTCTTTCACTGGTATTCTTAATACAAAAGATGGTGGATTCTTTCTTGAGTCTGGAAAATATAGAAAAAATAAAACTGGTCTTTATTATAATAAGGCGGATCGTGTATGGTACAATTTAGTAGATAGTAAGGTTACACCAGGTCCAGCTTTAGTCCAAAATGAAAATGGCTGGTGGTATATATCTGAAAAGGGAACAATTGATTATTCAGCTGATACGGTTGCAGAAAATAAATGGGGTCATTGGAAAGTAAAAAAAGGAAAAGTAGATTTTTCTTTTAATGGTGTTGCATATGACTATAATAAAGTAGGCTGGTATTTTAAGAATGGCCGTATTGATAAAACTTACAGAGGTCTTTATTATAATAGCTTAAATCGCGTCTGGTATAATATTAATATCGGAAATGTAGAAGCAGGCCCTAAATTTGTTAAGAACGAATATGGTATCTGGTATGTTAATAAAGAAGGAAGAGTTGATTTTAATTATAAGGGTATAGCAAAATATGGTAATGAGATTTTGTATACCGGCGGAGGAAAAGTAACATATGATAAGACCCTTCTTTATTACAATGCAGAGGATCGCAGCTGGTACAATATTGTAAATAGCAAGATTAAAGCAGGACCAGATTTAGCTCAGAATGAAAATGGTTTGTGGTATATAAATAAAGAGGGAAAAATTGATTTTGATTACTGGGGCTTGGCAAGAAATCAGTATGGAAATTGGTTTGTAGAATCAGGTAAGGTCAGAGTTAATAAAAATGGACTTTTAAGAGATCCAGCAACCGGAAGATGGTATAATTTTTCAGGCGGTAAAGTACTTGAAACGGTTGCAGTTGCTCAGAATAAGTATGGCTGGTGGTTTATCAACAACAAAGGCACTGTTGATTTTGGTACAAGAACAGGTTGGTTCAGACAGGGAAATTTATGGTTTAGATTTGATAAAAGCCAGAAGCCGGTTGAGATAACAGAAAAAGCACCTTCAGTTACGCAGCTTAAGGGATATTATGTAAGCCCAATGAAAACTGGTAATTTAAATTCAAAAGAAGATAGAATTGAAGCGATGATCAGCAGAGCATATGAATATGTTGGTACAGAGTATGTAATATGTAAATCTGGTGCTCCTAAGACAGGAGCAGATTGTTCAGGACTTGTAATGCAGTGTCTCTATGCTGCAGGTTATGATCCATATCCTGCTACACCTGCTCATCATGCACTTCCAGAAAATGAATATGATTCAAGAACATTCTACAGCAGTGTTCCGATAAGACACATTTCAAAGAACGAATTAAAGCGTGGAGACGTAGTCTGGTACAAGAGTATTTATTCTGGAAAAATCAATCATATTGCTATATACTTAGGTGGAGATAAGATTATTGATGCAATTGAGCCATATACAGACGTACATAATATGTATGACGACTATTATGGACCATTTTATGGATTTGGAAGAGTATTTGAGTAATATGTTTATTAGTACAGACTTTTATGGAAATTTTAAATGTCGCGCCGGCGAGTGTAAACACACTTGCTGCGCCGGCTGGGAAATAGATATAGATGATATAAGCCTTGAAAGGTTCAGAAGTTATGACGGAGAACTTGGTAAAAAGATGAAGGAAGTAATAGCCTTTGACGATGGGGAGTATCATTTTATAAATGATGAAAATGACAGATGTCCATTCCTGAGAGGGGATGGACTTTGTCAGTTGATCATAGAGAAAGGCGAGGATGATCTAAGTGATATATGTGCTCTTCATCCGCGCTTTTATTTTGATATAGATGATTTTTGGTTTTCAGGACATGGCATGGCTTGTGAAGTTGTGTCAGACCAGCTAGTCAGTTCATTAAAAGGAAGAGACCTTTGCTTTATCATCGAGGATGAGGAAAATTATATAGAGGATAATAAGAAGGATCTTAAAGGCTTACTTAAACTTATGTCGTTTGACAGTAGTAATATTAAAATGCACCTTTCCGATTATATTAAGGAAAAAGCTTTCTTTGATACAAAAATATGTCATTCCATAATATCAAAAACTGAAGAAATTGATAATGAATGGCTTAAGGAAATTGCTGGAATAGATAAGATAAGCAATGAAGAACTGATGCAGTTTTACAGTAAGGATAAGGAGTTTATAGATGCCTGTGACAGGATATATCAGTATATCTTTTATAGGGCGCTGGAAAAAGTACATGATCATTCTCTTGAAACAATTGAAAAATATGCGGCTGTTAATTGTCAATATGTGATAATGTATCTTATGGCTAATAAGGATATGACTTTATCAGATGCGGTGAGACGATGGTCCCAGCAGATTGAATATGCAGTAGAAAATTCAGAATATGTCATGACGGAAGTAGAAAGAATAAATAATGCTGAAAATATATAAATTTTTAAGCTGGATATATTCAATTATGTAATATGATACGGTTATTTAAAACTTTAAATGTAAAAAAAGAATACAAATTACGTTCAAATAAATAATAAAATGAATTGAAAATAAACAAATATCTAGTTTAGGCTTTTTGCAATATATAGTTATTGCAGAAAGCCTTTTATTTTTGTATACTATAGGATAGTTTTTAAGAGTATTTGTTATTATAGGGATGGTATGAAGAAAAGAAAAATTCTTGCAATAGGCTTGATTGTCATTATTTTTGCAATAGTATTGTGGATGTCATATTACATCTGCGAACCGATACTTAAAATGGCAAAAGACCCTACACAGTTTCAGGAATTTGTAAAAAGCAAAGGAATAAAAGGAATCCTTACATTTATGGTTGCGATGACCTTACAGGTTATTGCGGCGATTATACCGGGAGGACCATTTGAAATTGCTGCTGGATATGCCTTTGGCACCATAAAGGGAGCAATCATTGCAGACATAGCCATGACTATCGGAAGTGTGATAGTTTTCTTATTTGTAAAGAAATTTGGCATGTATTTTGTTGAATTATTTGTTTCCAAGGAGAAGGTTGAATCTCTCAGTTTCCTTAAATCATCCAAAAAAACAGAATTGATATTATTCATGTTATTTCTTATTCCAGGAACGCCTAAGGATCTGATAAGTTATGCGGTTGGTCTTACAGACATCAAGCTTTTAACATGGATATTTATAACATTTGTAGGTAGATTTCCTGCTATTTTGCTTTCTACATTAGGAGGAAGTGCTGCCGTTGAAAAAAATTATTTTGCTTTTATAATTCTTATAATTGTCATCTTAATTTTAGGGGCAATCGGAGGATACTGGTATAAAAAATGGCACAAAAGTCATGCTGCTGATAAAGAGTCAGAA
>CAMKMR010000131.1 GCA_946413945.1 uncultured Lachnospiraceae bacterium
CTGCAAAGGATGCAGGAGTTGTCATTCTACTGCAAAATGTGTTCAAAATGATGATGTAAATAAACTCATAAATGAATTTGAGTGGGCAGATATCATTATTTGTGTATCTCCATCATATTGGGCTGATGTGCCTGGACAGTTTAAAGCCTTTATCGATCGCTGTACTCCATGGTGTAATACGCATGAACCTCATGCTTCTTTAGAATCAGGGAAGAAGGGATATGCGATAGTACTTAGAACTGGACCTAATATGAAGGAATGTGAAAGACTTATAGAGACAATCGAGCATTTTTACGGACATATGGAAATTGAATGTGCCGGAAAGATTGGTTTCACAGGAATTGAATATAAGGAAAATGTAGAAGAACATAGAAAAGAAATAGAAGAGTTCTGTGAGGATATATGTTAATGGACCTAGGGGGACTGTCCCCTAGGTCCATTCCCTAGGTCCATTCGAACTTATGCATAAAGATTGCCGATGATGGGGTGTATTTATGTCCTACATTTTTATATTGGCAGTTATGTCAGGACTAAAGTTATTTACGTGTGGTATTTTTTTGAAAGCTAATGAAATATTAATGCAGCAGATTGCATTAGACTATTGCTGCTCGATAGATGATGTAAAGGATGGGAAGAATCATTTTACATTGTATCAGGAATTATCAGATAGAAGAAGTTTTCAGGAAGCTGATAAGTGTTTCCTTAAAATCTGTGTCATTATGCTGATCACACTTATTAAAAATGAGATTTTAAAAAGAGGCATTCTTCCATTTTATGGAACTTCTATATCTCATCTTGCATCTCAGAGGATTGCTCTTGCATCGGGATTTAAACCTGCCTGGGTAGAACTTATTACTACGAAGAGAAGTAGTGGGGTGTGAGTAGTGGGGTGTGAAGCCTTTTTTCTTGCTAGAAAAATAAAAAAATGATAAAATATAAAAAGGTATGTAATACAATAGGATAACTGTTGTTACATGCTAAAATTTTGTTATCGGAGTAAATGATTATGCCAAGACTTTATATTAAAGCTAAAGATTTAGAAGAAAGCGATGTAGTAAAGGTATTTAATGATAAGGGAAAAGAAGTTTACTATTTAAAGGACGATTTTATTGCTACTGGACATAGAATTAAAATATTCCTTGCAGGTACGATCAGTGAATGTGGATATGTGCAGGAGAAAGATGGAGGAAATGGACGTCTTAAATTTGAGTTCTCAGCCAGAGATAAATTTGGTACAGTTCAGAGAGACTGGATGTCTAGATTCCAGAAGTATGATATTACATACGATGAGGACTGGGTTGTAAAGGGAGATGCTGTAATCTGGGATTATACAGTTTTATCAGGAGCTTTAGAGATTATGAAGGTAGAAAGAAAACCATATATCATCCCAGGTCAGGCGCTTAATATGACTGATACATATATCATTGATATCGATAGTGAGTCTGATGTACTTATCGGACTTGCCTTTGCGTTTAGTTTATATGCATTGAACAGATATCAGTATCAGTAAGATAAGAAAGAATTTTAAAGCCTTGATTATTATTAAGAAAATACTAATAATTAAGGCTTATTTTTTGGAGGCAATATGTATAAAGAAGGATTTTCAAACGAGAAGTATACAGAACTTCAGTCAAAACATATTAAAGAAAGGATAGACCAGTTTGGAGGAAAGCTTTACCTTGAATTTGGAGGAAAGCTTTTTGATGATTTCCATGCAAGCAGAGTATTACCTGGGTTCCATCCTGATTCAAAGATTCAGATGTTGAAGAAACTCTCAGATCAGGCTGAAATTGTTATTGCTATCAAGGCTGCAGATATTGAAAAGAATAAGGTAAGAGGAGATATCGGTATCACTTATGATCAGGATCTTCTTAGACTTATAGACGCATTTACAAGCAATGGACTTTATGTTGGAAGTGTAGTTATCACACAGTTCTCTGAAAATCCATCAGTTCTTAGCTATGAGAAGAAACTTAAAGCATTAGGACTTAAGGTTTTCAGACATTATAGCATTAAAGGGTATCCATCCAATATTCCTTATATTGTAAGTGATGAAGGATTTGGTAGAAATGATTATATTGAAACAACAAGACCGCTTGTAGTAGTAACTGCTCCAGGTCCTGGCTCAGGAAAGATGGCTACATGTCTTTCACAGCTTTACCATGAAGCGAAGCATGGAGTTAAGGCTGGATATGCTAAGTTTGAGACATTCCCAATCTGGAATCTTTCTCTTAACCATCCTGTAAATCTTGCTTATGAAGCTGCAACTGCAGATCTTAATGATGTAAATATGATCGATCCATTCCATTTAGAAGCTTATGGATTGACAACAGTTAACTATAATAGAGATGTTGAGGTTTTCCCGGTTCTTCACACAATGATGGAAAAGATTCAGGGCAAGTCAATCTATCAGTCTCCAACAGATATGGGCGTTAATATGGCCGGTTATGGTATTGTTGATGATGAGGCCTGCCGTGAGGCATCAAAGCAGGAAATCATCAGAAGATATTATGAGGCTCTTGATAATAAGGCGACAGGTTCTGGTTCAGACGAACCTATCACAAAGATAGAGCTTCTTATGGAAAAAGCTGGAATATCTATTGCTGACAGACCGGTTGTTGCTGCAGCTAATATCAAGGCTGAAGAGACTGGTGGTCCTGCAGCGGCTATTGAAATGCCTGATGGAAAGATACTTACTGGCAGAACTTCAGATCTTCTTGGAGCATCAAGTGCAATGCTTCTTAATGCTCTTAAGTATTTTGCAGGTGTTGATGATGCAGCAAGACTTATATCTCCAGATGTAATTGAGCCGATCAATAATTTAAAAGTGAGTTATCTTGGGGATCATAATCCTCTTATGCATTTAGATGAGCTCCTTATCGCGCTTTCTATATGTTCACTTACAAGTGAGGATGCAAGAAAAGCTTACGCAATGCTTCCAAAACTTGCAGGACTTGAAGTTCATTCTTCAGTTCTTCTTTCACATGAAGATATTGGAGTATTTAAGAAGCTTGGATGTCATCTTACATGCGAGCCTAAATATGAAAGAAAGAAATTATATCATAATTAATTCTTAGCTTTAGGAGTAGTATGAAATTCATTATTCAAAGAGTCACACATGCATCTTGCACAGTAGATGGAAATGTTACTGGTTCGATAGATCAGGGTTTTCTTGTGTTTGTTGGCGTTAGTGACAAAGATACAAAAGAGATTGTAGATAAGATGGTTCAAAAGATGCTGGGTCTTAGGATTTTTTCAGATGAGGAAGGTAAGATAAATCTTGCTCTTAAGGATGTAAATGGCTCTGTCCTTCTTGTTTCGCAGTTTACTCTTTACGCAGATTGTAAAAAAGGCAACAGACCATCTTTTACAGATGCAGGCAGTCCGGATTTTGCAAATGAAATGTTTAATTATATCATTGAAAGATCAAAATCTTCAGGATTAAAAGTAGAAACTGGAATCTTTGGCGCAGATATGAAGATAGAACTATTAAATGACGGACCATTTACTATTATTTTGGATAGTGATGTGATCTGTAGTAAGAAAAATTAAAACTAAATATAAATAATACAGATTAAATATAAAGCAGAAGAGTTCATCACTCATGACAAACTATATGGAGGATAATCATATGGGGAAAAAAAGTAACATTACTCTTATAGGTATGCCAGGGTGTGGCAAGAGTACATTAGGTGTTATTCTTGCTAAAGCAATAAACTATGATTTTCTGGATTCAGATCTTCTGATACAGAAAAAAACCGGGGAAAAATTACAGGCTATTATCAATAAATATGGAAATGAAAGATTCCGTGAGATAGAGGAGGAAGTGAATGCTTCTATAGATGTTAAAGGAACTGTCATTGCCACAGGTGGAAGTGTGATCTATGGGGAAAAGGCCATGAAACACCTTAAGGATATCAGTACTGTAGTTTATATTAAGCTTTCAGCAAATGAGGTTCTAAAAAGGGTAAATAATGTAAAGACCAGAGGAATCTCTATGAAACAGGGGGAAACTTTACTTGATCTTTATAATAAGAGAGTCCCTCTTTATGAAAAATATGCTGATTTGATAGTAGATTGTGATGAAATGACTACGTCAGAATCATTAAATGCTATCCTTAATGACCTAGGTTTTGAAGTTTAGATTGATAAAGGATATAAGTTTTTAAATGCAGCAGATGTGTTTTTAACACCTATATCTTAAAAGCAAAATATAAACAGGAAAGATAAAAGATGGAACATTTAGACCAGAAAAAAATCAGAAACTTTTGCATTGTTGCTCATATCGATCATGGTAAATCAACACTTGCAGATAGAATTATAGAAAAAACCGGTGCTCTTACAGAACGCGAAATGCAGGAGCAGGTTCTTGACAATATGGATATCGAGAGAGAGAGAGGAATCACAATTAAATCTCAGGCGGTACGTATCATTTACAAGGCTAGGGATGGGAAAGAGTACATCTTTAATCTTATAGATACTCCGGGCCATGTTGACTTTAATTATGAAGTATCTCGTTCCCTTGCAGCTTGCGAAGGAGCAATCCTTATAGTTGATGCGGCTCAGGGCGTAGAAGCTCAGACTATTGCAAATGCATATCTTGCTATTGATCATGACCTCGAAATCTTCCCTGTTATCAATAAGATCGATCTGCCATCGGCTGATCCGGACAGATGCAAGGAAGAAATTGAAGATGTTATTGGAATTGAAGCTCATGATGCACCTCTTATTTCAGCTAAAATGGGTCTTGGAATCGAGGATGTTCTTGAGCAGATAGTTACTAAGATCCCGGCGCCATCAGGTAATATTGATGCACCGTTTAAGGCTCTTATTTTTGACAGCCTTTACGATTCCTATAAGGGAGTTATCATCTTCTGCCGTGTATTTGATGGAATCATGAAAAAAGGCAAAAAGATCAAGATGTTTGAGACCGGAGTAGAGGCTGAAGTTGTTGAAGTAGGTGTATTCGGTGCTGGACAGTTTTTGCCACAGGAAGAGATTTCGGCCGGCATGGTTGGATATATTACAGCTTCTCTTAAAAATGTTAAAGATACAGAGGTTGGGGATACTGTTACTGATGCAGATAACCCTTGTGAAATGAGACTTCCTGGATATAAGAAGGCTCGTCCTATGGTATATTGTGGACTTTATCCTGCAGACGGGGCTAAATATCCAGAACTTAGAGATGCCTTAGAAAAACTGCAACTTAATGATGCAGCTCTTTATTATGAGCCGGAGACTTCAGTTGCTTTGGGCTTTGGTTTTAGAGCAGGTTTCCTTGGCCTTCTTCATCTTGAAGTTATACAGGAAAGACTTGAGAGAGAATATAATCTTGATCTTGTTACTACAGCACCAGGTGTTGTATATAAAGTTCATAAAACAAATGGCGAAGTGATAGATCTTACTAATCCATCTAATCTTCCTGACCCTTCAGAGATTGAATATATGGAAGAACCAATTGTTTCAGCAGAGATAATGGTAACTAAGGATTATACAGGTGCCATCATGACTCTTTGTCAGGAAAGACGTGGAACTTATATCAGTATGGAATATATTGAGACAAACCGCGTACTTCTTAAATATGAACTTCCACTTAATGAGATCATTTATGACTTCTTTGATGCACTTAAGTCAAGATCAAGAGGCTAT
>CAMKMR010000132.1 GCA_946413945.1 uncultured Lachnospiraceae bacterium
ATATACAAGTTGACATAAAAATGGACCATAGCCCCCGGGACTATGGTCCATTTTTGGCTTATCATTTTTATAGGAAAATGATATGATGAATATGATTACAAGCAAAATAAAAAAACAAAACATGGGGGATTAGTGTATGGAAGAAAATGAATCTATGCTTGAAGAAAATAAAAAATCCAAGAAACCAAAGAAATCTAAAAAGAAGATAATTCTCATTATTCTACTTAGTATCATAGTTTTAATGGTGGCAGGCTGGTGGGCCTTCTGTGTTAAGCTCTATGATGAAAATTTAAACACTAGTGCAGACAGCTACGAACCATTGATGCTTCGGGTAGAAGATTTTGAGGGATTAGAGTGTAAAGAGTATTCTTTCCCATCTGACAAGGGACAGCTTCTGGCTGGTTATTTATACAGCAGTGGAGAAGATCAGCATGCAGTTATGGTCATAGCTCACGGATTTGGTGGCGGCGGTCATAATTCCTATATGGATGTAGCGGATTACTTTGCTAAGAAAGGCTATTATGTCTTTGCATATGATGCTACAGCGATGGATAAGAGCGAGGGAAAAAGTTTAGGTGGTGTTCCTCAGGGCGTGATAGATCTTAGTTATGCCATTTCATTTGTAGAATCTTGTGACGATCTTTCTGATCTTCCAATCGTTCTTTTCGGACACAGCTGGGGCGGATACTGTGTAAGCGCTGTTCTTACATATCATCCAGAAGTTAAGGCTGTTGTTGAATGTTCTGGTTTTAACAGCTCGCCAGATATGTTTGAATCAGGCGGAAAAGATCAGGCGGGAAGTATCATTTACGCGATGAGGCCTTTTATTGCAATCCATGAGCGCTGCAAATTTGGCAAATACGCTTCAAATACAGCCAGGGACGGCTTTGACGCTACTGATGCCAGGGTGATGATAGTGCACAGCGCTGACGATAAGGTGATAGGAATTGAGTACGGATTAGATAAATATTATAAGAAATATAAGGATGATCCTCGTTTTACTTTCATCAGATTTGAAGATAAAGGGCATAACAGTATTTTAAATGACCCTGACAATACTTACGAAGATGAATTAAATGCTGATTTTGACAAATGGCTCAAAACACTTGATTATGATTATAATGCAAAAGAAAATAAAGAGCGTTTCAAAGAGGATAAAGCTAACTATCTCATTAAAAATCTTGATCATTATAAATGGAGCCATAGGTTGGATGAAGATTTGTGTGAGAAATTCCTGGATTTTTATGAGCAGGCCTTGCAGTAGCCTGGGTCAGAATTGGGATTTCGGTAAAATAATATATTTGCTGAGGCGACTACTTATGCCGAGAGCAAGAGAAAAAAGATAGAAAGTATTTTTGTGAGCGAGGAATTATATAATAGGTCACTGAAAGAGAAAAAAATTAGCAGGGATATAATCGGAAAAACAGTTGCATGCTGGTGGGTTCGCTCTAACTCTGATGCTTGGAAAACGTCAGACCGTTCGTGGGTTGTCGGCGCGCTCGGAAATGGAAACTGTGTATATCTTCATGATTCATGAGTTCGTTCTGTTTTATATGTAAGGAGGTTGCAATGAATACTATAAATGTTTTTGATAATGGATTTAATATTAATGGAAATGATCTGATATTTCCGCTTTCTTATGACGAGATAAAGGATGTACTTGGTGAAGCCAGAGTTGTTAATGATGATGAAACTCATACTTCATATTGCTATGATGAGCTTGGAATAGAATTTGATGGCTCGATTGAATATCTGCCTAATCTTAAGAGAAAAAAGGCATACAAGGATAAAGAGCATAATATCATTTCGCTTACTTTATATGTGACAGGTGAAAAAATATATGGTTTTAAGGATTCAAAATGTGTAAAAATTTATGAGGGAAGTCTAACTGTATTAGGAGAAAAAATCAGTAAAGATAACACCTGGAAAGACATACTTGGTTATGGCTGCATGCCCATAATTAAGATCAATAGTAAAGAAAAAAGGAACATTTTTGTAAGCAGTACTATTTTAACGGAAGACGAAGAGCCATTTTATGACGGGGACAGGCTTAAAAAAAATGTTATCATTTCGTTTCACCCTGAAAGACCAAAGAGCAAGGTGGACTATACTATAGTGACTCCGGATGAAGAATGCCTGGTGTTTGATACATTTAATTTTAAGCTGGCTGTAATAAATGAACTTATGTACAACCAGGATGTGCTTGAACCTTACTTTGACATTTATGATTACATGGCATTTAAGAAAGGCAAATGGAACCTTGAAACGGATAAGAATATCAGGGCGGCAGTTAACTATTTTAAAGAATTACCAATTCCTGCGCGCCTGGCAGATTTTGTGACTGAGATAAATATGGATGGGGCTGATGAAATCTATATGAACATAGCTCCTGAGTGGGATGGAAGAGATGAGAGATTTGATTTTAACAGCCTTACAGAGTCGGAAATAAAACAATTCAAAAATCTTAAAAAGATGGTCATCTTTGGAAATGATAAAGATGCTGAAAAGTTACAGAAGATCTGCGGACCATTTGGAATAACAGTTGAGCCATTGGCTACGATTGGATAAAAAAATTGGAAAAAAATGTTGACCTTACAGTTTACTGCAATGATAAAACGGAATCAGAAAGGAGGTACATGATATGACAATTAAGGAATTTGCCTGTCTCTGTGGATGCAATCCCCAGACACTTCGTTATTATGATCATGTAAATCTGCTGAAACCGGGCAAAGTGAATCAATGTTCAGGCTATAGGTATTACGATGAGGATCAAGCTCTTATATTTGTAAAAATAAAGAATCTTCAAAAGGCTGGGTTTACCATTGATGAGATAAGAGAACTCCTTGATAAGGATGATAATGTAATCTACAAAGCCTTTGATAAAAAAATTGCTGAAGAAGAAAAAAGATTACAGGAAATTAAAGCCATCCAGAAGTCATATCAGACAGAAATGAATATGATTCAAGAAAAAATCAATAATGTAAAAAATAAGGTAATTCAGGCAATGCAGGAATATGACCCTAGCAAGGAGTTTGGGATCAGTCGTGATGAGTATTACAGTATTATCAGTAATGTGAACAGACATTTTGATAATATTGTTGTTTCTAACATAAGGCATTTTGATTTTGAGGAGTTTAATTACAAAGAAGAATCTATAGAGGAGCAGGAGTATCTTGATATCCTTCACAATCCGGAATATGAGCTAGTTTTTGAAAAACATGCTTGGTCAAACATTAAGGATTTTATAGACGAATTCATTTGCCTTGAAGATGGAGCAGAATATTTTTTAAACATTAGTCTGGTAGATGATGAACCGTTAAACAACATTGCTTTTTCCAATACACTTCTTGGAATATTGCTCGATAGAAATCCTGGGAAGAAAAATAATATTTCATGTAACATTGAAGAATCCGAGGATGGTAAAAAACATTTATGGATTTTAAAATGTAGGAAATAAAAAAAGTGATGATAGTTTAGGTGATAAGGAGAATATATGCAATCTGGTGAAAGAGTTGTAAATGATCATGGCATAAGAGAAATAGTTGAGATTATTTTAAATGTCATTATCCTTGTTTTGGTGGGAGTGGGGTCTGTAAAGATGTTTTTTAATAATGATAATAATTCAGCCCTTTTGTCGATAGGATTATCAAATTTTAAATACTTTACGGTTTTATCAAATGTTTATTGTGGAATAATAGCCGCGGTTAGACTATGCTTTTATTTCTTAAACAAGAAAATGCCTATGATTCTTAAATTATCAGCGGCTGCCTCAGTAGGACTTACCTTCCTTACTATTGCGGCTTTTCTTGCACCATTGTATCCGAATCTTAATCTCTATCAGGGGGCGAATCTCTATTTTCATCTGATTGTTCCGCTTATTGCTATGCTGGAATTTGTCGTTTTAAGGACTGAAGAAAAAATACCTTTTAGATATACACTTGTTTCAGCTACATTTTCGATTATATATGGAATGATATATCTGTTAAATAATCTGATAAACGGCGTAGGACAGTGGCCTGATAGCAATGATTGGTATGGGTTCCTAAACTGGGGATATCCGGTGGGTATAGCAATATTTGCCGTTATAGTATTACTTAATTGGCTAATAGCGGTGATTCTTAGATTTTTAAATCATATACTAAACAAACCTAATAAAAATTAAAATGAATTATTATGGTTAACATAAAAATGGACCATAGTCCCGGGGGCAGTGGTCCATCCCGGGGGCAGTGGTCCATCTTAAATATAAAATTTTTTGGAGGATGAGAAAATGTTAGATGCTACATTTGGAGAAGTTGAATATGAAGAAGGCTATGCATATATAGGACACAAGGATTTGTTGTTTGGTGGAAAAGAACAATCTGTGGAAATATTAATTATGTGCGATGATGACGAGGAGGAGATTAGCCAGTTTCATCGTGATGCATTTGAAGCATTATTGCATGGGTGGGACGAGATAAAACATAAGATTGCTGATGCAATACTTGACTATTACAACAGTGAAGAAAAGGGCTCATATGGTCCGGATGATGAGGAAGAATTCAAATCATGGTGGCCAGATATTGATAGTGAGGACGAATTAGTAAAAATGATTCATTTAGAGTCTATTGTTATTGAGTCAGAATATGTCATGGAATCTAAAGGTGACAATCCACTCTATATTTTGTTCAGTCGTGACTGGGGTGGCGAGGATACGGAAGAAAATGGCGTCGCTGTACTAATAGAAGACGGAGAAGTAACCGAGGTAGGTTATAAAGATATAGCGTTTTAAATATGAATGTTATATAGAGCAGTTATAGAATGACTGCTCTAATAGAAAGTGAGCCGAGGATATCCTGCTTCACAAAGCATGGAAGAAAGCTATTCAGGCCTGTAATGATTTTATTAATTCTAATCCTGATTATGATATGGATGTTACATTTGCAGTGTTAGATGATGCGATTCTAAAAATTGGAGAGGATACTCTTAAAGAGATAAGGGAGGAAAAATGAGTATGCGTGAATTAAAAAATGACGCCAATGATATGGATTGGCTCGAAGGAAAATTTGATTCCATTTCACTGTTTAAGGGTGAGATGAATATTACAATATTTCACAATTCAGAAGAAGCGGTTTCTTATGCCGAAGAATGCGTAAAAGCTTACAATTCTTTAAATAATGATAAGGCATTATTGGATGATATTCAGGAGCATCTTGCAAAATTTTTGCTGTATATGAATGACGAATGGAAAGCGATGGATATATTTGAGGATATAGCTGCTAATACTCAGAAGGTTGTTGACGGGTATAATGAGGGCAGGCGACTGATTGAGTATCTATCCCGTCCTCGTCTTTATGTGGAGCTTCCTGATGAAGAGAATTTCAGCAAAAATGATATCGGATATGTAATAGAGGCGGAGTGCCCTTGGGAGCCAGAACATCAGTGCTCAATAATAATTAGAAATGGAAAGCTGAAGTACGTCGGCCCATCAGAGGGAAATACTCCGTGGGATGACGATGAAGATTATTATTATTTATAATCTTAGGGCTAACACTCGTGACTTTAGTCATGAGATACAGCCCTTTTTACACATGCATTTTACTAATTATGGGTCAATCATTTTTTCTGTGTGTGATAGCACACGCTCCCATCCCGTCAAGGC
>CAMKMR010000133.1 GCA_946413945.1 uncultured Lachnospiraceae bacterium
ATTCTGAAGGAAGCTGTCAAATGAAGTGTCCCCAAAATCGTCAAAGAAATTTGCACCAATAGGTATAAGCTTTTCACCTTCAACCGTAGGAAACCTCTCAGCAGCATCTCTTATAGCCTTGCTAAAGCCTTCCGGCGTTGTCATATCCGGAGATCCTATTGCCTCATAAATATCTTTACGTACAATAAAAACCTGATTGGAAGCTACATTTTCAGAATTATTAAAATCATTCAGGGAAAAGGAAGAATTAGGATAAGCATATATATTCCCGTCCGAAAGGGTGTACCATTTAACAGCATCCGGATTTGTTACCTGATAAAATTCCATATCATATTTATCCGCAAGTTCATTTAATGGATATACCATATCATTATCTATAAGAGTTTTTAACTGAGGCTCCCAATATCCTAATGTGATAAGATCAGGCAGTTCATTGCTTGATATTAAAGTATCAAGCGTATTTGAAGCATTGCCAACCGGCGTCTTAAAATCTATTGATACTCCTGTTTTATCTGTTATAGTTTCAGCAACAAGACTGTCTTTCCATTCATCGTTAAACCACTCGTAATTAATATACCAGCTGAATTTAACAGCTTCCTCTTCTTTTTCTTTATCTTCTTTATTTTTATAATTCGATATCAGCAGCGCTGAGAAACCTGCAAAAACAAGTAGTATTCCTATTATCACAAGCAGCGAAAAAATATCTTTTCGTTTTAACATATATATTAAGCTCCCCTCTAAGTAAAATCCCCCTGTCTATATAATAAAAAATGAACGGCCATAAGGCAATACTAAACCATTGCCTTAGCCGTTCTATATATTGGAGGTAGTGTTTATTCCTATCCTTTAACAGCACCAGCTGAGATTGAACTGATGATGTGTCTTGAGAAGAAAATGAATACAAGAAGGATAGGGATTACCGAGATTGCTACTGAAAGATATATAGCACCCTGATTCTGCTGAAGGTTTGTTGCAGCACGGAGTGTAGATATCATAACAGGAAGTGTGAACTTGTCCTTCTTTGTGAGGAGGATCATTGGCATAAGGTAGTTGTTCCAGTTACCAATGAATGACATGATTCCCATTGTAGCAATACCTGGTTTGAGGATCGGAAGAACGATGGTATGGAATGTTCTTATTTCCGAAGCTCCATCTATTCTAGCCGCTTCAAGGATTTCTGCGCTTAAGTCTGACTCAGCATACTGTTTTAAGAAGAATACTGTACCAGGAGAAGCAATTGAAGGGACAATGAGAGGTATATAGCTGTTGATCAGATGTAACTTTGAGCAGAGCTGATAGAATCCTATCATTGAAAGCTGTCCTGGAATCATCATAAACACAAGGATTGAAACGAATACAATTTTGTTTGCTTTAAACTTATAGAAAGCAAGACCATATGCAGTAAGTGCTGAAAAGTAAATACAAAGTAATGTCGCTGGTACTGCAACTATGATACTGTTTCCAATTCCTCTGAAGAGGTTAAAATATTCTGACATCTGCTTCCAGTTTTCAAGAAGGTGTTTACCCGGAATAAGAGTAAATGAAGATGAAATCTCAACCCCTGATCTGGTAGCATTTACGAGCATTAGAAGGAAAGGCAGGGCACAAGCAACTGCCACGATAGTTAAAAATACATATATAAGATTTTTCTTAGCCTTGTATCCCATATTAATCCGCCTTTCTTCTAAAGATATATAACTGGATAAGTGAAACAATAAGTATTATAAGGAATAATACATAAGCAACCGCTGATGCGTATCCTGTCTGGATAGATCCTGCTGTGAAACCAAATTTATAAAGGTACATCATAACTGTCTGAGTTGTGTTATATGCTGAACCAGATGCAGATTCAAGTAAGAATGGAATGTCGAACATCTGGAGACCACCAATAAGAGAGGTGATAGCAACATACATAAGTATTGGTCTTATAAGCGGAAGTGTTACCTTTGTAAATATCTGATATCTGTTAGCTCCATCAAGTGCGGCAGCTTCAAAGTATTCACTAGGAATACCCTGAACACCTGCCATCAGCATGAGGAAGGAATTACCAAACCACATCCATGACTGGATTATAGCTATTGTTATAGGAGCCCATACAGGACTTCCAAGCCAGTCAATAGGGTTGTAGTGAAGGTGTAATAACTTTGCTATTGCATTGATACCTATATTAAATGTTCCAAATCTCCAATCCAGTAATGTTTTGAAGAGGAATGCAACCGAAGTTGCAGCGATAAGATTTGGAAGATAGTAGATCATTCTGTAAAGTCCAAGGCCTTTTACCTTATACTTTACATCTGAGAATATCATCATAAGAAGGAATGCCATTCCAAGCTGTAATACGATATTTATGCCCCAGATCCTTACTGTATTAAGAAGCGCTTTCCAAAAGAACTTATCTGTTAAAACGCGGGCATAATTGGCAAAGCCAACCATCTTATAATCTCCCATAACTCTCAGGTTAGTGAAACTTAAGAACAGTGTTCTAAGTACCGGATAAACACTAAAGATAAGGAACACAACTGAAAATGGAATTACAAATACATTTCCCCATCTATTAAACTTTGTAACCGAACCATATTTGAACTTAACCGGTCTTACTGTTTTTTCTTCCATCGGTTTCCCCTTTCAAAACAATTAAATCAAAAAGCAATTATCTTTCAATCTGAATTTCTGGATATGTTGACTGAACTACATCATAGAAGTTGTTAAGTGCATCTTCTTTTGTAGCCTGGCCTGTCTTAATTGAGCTTATTGCCTGGCCCCATGCATCACCGATAACCTTGTCATAACGAGTTACCTTAGAGTAATCTATACCCTTAGCCTGTTCAAGCCAGAAGCTGTAAAGCTTTTCACCACCGTAAACAGCATTTCCATCATCCTTATGCTGCTCGAGTACGCTCTTAAGTGAAACTGTGTCACCTTCTGAAGCCTCGATCCACCAGTTAGCTGTTTCCTCATTAAGAGTACAGAACTTTATAAAATCCCATGCACGGTCTTTTCTTTCTGAATTAGAGGAAATACCAATGTATGTTCCTCCACCGAAACCGTATGAAGGTCCTGAGCAAACGCCCCATTTACCTGAAGTCTCTTTAACGTTATCTCTTAATGTAAGAACACCCCATGAAGGAAGTCCATAAGCAAAGATCTGTGTCTTTTCCATATCCTTAGTTGCATCTGCGAACTGATCAGCATCCCAAACGTTAACTGAATCATCAGCGTAGTTCTGAATATCAGCTGTAAGGATTGGAACTTCACCAGCCATACCCTGATACCAAGGTGTTGACCACTGATTAGCATATGCTGTTAAATCCTTCTGATAAAGATCGATAGCAAGATCCATGTAATCTTTTCTTGCCTGAGCAACATTAAGTTTTCCATCAACAACCCATGCTGAGTCGCCTGAGAAATAATTCATTTCAGCATCTGAAGCAAAGATTCTAAATCCTGCTTTCTTTAATGTTTCTGCTGTTGTAAGTATTGTTGGATAATCCTGGAAAAGCTTTCCAACTTCTTCTGGATCATCTGTTCCGAATACTTCTTTTGCAATATCACGACGATAGTAGATACCTGCTGGAGTAATCTGGTAAGAAATAGCTCTCTGGATTCCTTCGCTGTCCTGTCCAACTTTCCATACATAGTCAACGATCTGATCTGCATAATCCTGAGCTCCGTACTCATTAAGATCTGCGAAGAATCCGTTGTCATACATATCTTCAAGCATCTGAGGCTCACCAACGATGATATCAGGTTCTTTTTCACCACCCATAAGTGCTGTCTGAACCTTAGTTGCATAATCATCTGGAGCGATAACTACTGTTTCGACTTCAACACCTGTCTTATCCTGATATCTCTGTCCGAACTGTTCAAGATCCTGTGCAAGTGTCCATACTACAAGCTTTTCTCCAGCCTCAGCAGCCTTTCCTCCCTGATCCTTTGAATCTGTTGAAGAAGCATTATTACTTCCTCCCTGGTCGTTTTTGCTTGCCTTCTCATCTGACTTCCCACCACAAGCTGTAGCAGATAAAGCCATTGAACTAGCAAGAAGTAACGCAGCAATTTTTTTAAGTTTCATAAACTTTTGTTCCTCCCTTACTCACTTCCCTGTCTTCTGCAGGTTTTTTTGATAATGCTATTTTATCCGGAACAAATAATTGAAAAAATTGCCCATTTTTTATAAAGGTATCTTATTTTTATTTATTTTTTTTGTAATATTTTCCTAGTCAATAAAAACCTCTATCTCGCTTATATTACCATTACGGATTTCCTTAACAATGTCCCCTGTAAGCCTGTCTCTAAAGATTGTTTCATCCCCTTTGTTATTAACAACTATCTTTGTTATCTTTTCTTCATCAGGATAGTAATCTTTTCTTTCTTCAAAATGATACGTTACCATGCAGTTTCCTAAGAATCTTGCACTTACCTTCTTTGATTCAGGTATCAGGAATTCTGGCATTTGTGGCTTAAATATAAGCTCTAATTCGCCTTTTGTATTTAGTTTTATAGGTTCTTCACCGAACATGATCCTTCTCCACATTGAAAGGAATTCTACTGTAGATCCTGAAAGTCTTGCTACAAATCCTTTACCCCATACGCTTTCATCAGGATTAGCTGAACTTGCGATAAAAGATGAATTTTCCAAAGTTGATCTTCCATACATTTCCGGATCTAAGAAACATACAAGACAATTCTTCATTTCACTGTAGAATTCCTTATAAAGTCCCGCTCTGCTAAGTTCTAATAAATATTTATATTCCATATGAAGGAAGACAGATTCATTTTCAAGCCAGCCAGGAGTGAAACATTTGCATCTTCCTAATTCATTTGTGGCATCTTTAAGGCTTGCATTAACTTTATACATAGATAATTTTTTATCATATATGCCGCTATCTTTAACAGCATTATAAAGTTCTTTTTTCCTGCTCTTTTCTAATACCTTAAGGGCGTGAACCTGACCTTCAAGGAAATCAGGCATCTCTCTCAACTTAAATTTCTCAGGATATATGCCATCTTCTTTTCTATATTTCTCCACTTCATAATAGAAGTACATTGGAACAAGGCCTTCTTTATTTGTATCTAAAGCCTTTGTCTGTCTTATCATCATCACTTCTTCCATGTCGCTGATAAATTCTTCTATAAACGATCTATCTATTAAGGAATATTCTCCTGTAATGCCTGCATAAACTTTTTCTCTATAAGTTTCCTTTGCTTTGTTTATTGCATACCAGAAATTAATGGTTGAATCCCCTTCATTAATCTCATCCTTATTTATTCTTATAGCTTCCTTTATCGCTTCCATATAAAGTCCTGCTTCCGCTGTTATCTTTATATCTTTTTCGATAAACTTAAGTGAATCCTTAAGGAATCTTACCAGTCTTAAGAGTTCTAAAGTTTCTCCATAAGAAGAACCGAATATTCCAGGAAGTCCGTTTAAAGCATCATACCAACCCGGCTTTCCTCCCTCCATTTCAACTCCAAAGCTAAATGGATCTAAGGTTGCAAACTTTGATGCTGCCAGTAAAAGTAAGTGACTAAAAAGGCTGTCCTTTATAACAGTTCCATTTTTATCCTGGTATTTTTTTGAAGCAGGATTTAATTTCTTATCTGCTATACTGTAATAC
>CAMKMR010000134.1 GCA_946413945.1 uncultured Lachnospiraceae bacterium
CCACCAAACATATTAAAAAGTGTATAACTATTATACCAGCCTGTTCCGCCAAAGTCATACTTAAAAAAGTAAATTACAAGATTTGATGTAAGATAAATTGATGAATTGATAAGAACTATGGCAATAACTATAGTCATAGCCTGATCATTTAAAAGAAGCGACTTGAACATCTGCTTAACTGTAGCTGTTTCCATATTTACATCAGCTTCTTCTTTGATATTAATGCATGTGATAGTAATAAACACTACAAATATCACTGCAACTATAAGGGCAAAATATCTAAAGCCTTTTGCTTCATCTGCTCCACCGATCATCTTTACTATCATCATTGTAAAGATTACTACAAGAGAGGATCCAACGCCTGCACAAGATCTTGCTAATGTTGTAAGTCCTTCACGTTCCTTACCAGACTTTGTGAAAGCCGGGATCATAGACCAATATGGAATGTCCATCATTGTATAGGTCACACCCCATAACACATAGGTGATCGCTGCATATGCAACAAGTCCCTTTCCGTCTAAAGAAACCGGTGCTGAGAACATCAGATAAAGGATCACTGCATTTGTAAGTGTTCCGATAAATAACCATGGCCTGAATTTGCCCCATTTAGTATTTGTCTTTGCAACGATAACGCCCATGATAGGGTCATTAAAAGCGTCAAAGATACGGGCAACCAGAAGTATGATTCCCATTGCAACCGCACTTACTCCCAATGTATCCTGGAAATAATATAATATATAGCTGGCTGAAAGCATATATACCATATCCTTTCCTACCGCTCCAAGCCCATATGAGGCCTTTTCCTTAAAACCTAAATTCATTATCTTCCCTCCCTTAATTACTTGCTTTCTTTTAATCCCATAGCTAGCTTAACTACTTCATAAGCTCCGTTATAGAGTCCCATCTCTTTATTTCTGACGATATTGTCGCACATATCTTTAAGAGTGACATTGTCATTAAGGAATAATTCCAGCATCTGAATAGTATGAGGTATATCCCTTGTTTCAAGAGTTCCGTCCCCTATCTCAGCTGAATGGATAGCCCCCCACATCTCGTGTCCTCCTACTCTCTTAATAAAAAGCTTAGGTATTGGATAATAGGCAAGTTCGCTTGGCTTTGTTACAAGTACGTCTGCACTTCTCATAAGGAGATTTGTGCAATAAACAGCTTCAAAGATATTTGAATGATAAAAAGCATGTACTCCCTTAACTTCGCCATCAAGTGCACCATTTGCAAATTTAATGGTCCCTGCCCAATCATCAAAATGTTCCTTCGAGATCCCATTTAAATCTGGTATTTCTGTAACTAATTTTTCCCAAACCTTACGATAATCTCCTACATTTACATAAACGGCAGCTTTTCCTTCTTTAATGTAAGGGATCAGTTTTTCTATGATAGCTTTGAATATCTCTCCCTGAGCTCCTGCACCACCAATAGTAAGAAGGAATCTCATAGCTTCTTTTGAATTCTTTCTTTCGATCCTTCTCTTACAATCGAGTTCTATATTTCTTACCAGTTCATCGTCAACATAATGTCCTGTGTATATAAGGTCTGTTTCAGGCATAGGCTTATTTATCTTATTCTTATTAAAACCATTAAGTACTCTATAACCCTGATATGCAAAATGTGTCTGGATCGTATGAACTGAACCTTCTGCTAAATGAAGAGCCATTGGCCAGTTGTCCGGAATGGCATTTACAACATATTTCATACCTGCATGTAAAGCAGCCTGAGCAGGCCATACATGAGTTCCGATAACAGGAATATCCTTAGGAACATTTTTAAATACCGGCGCCATAAGCTCAGCATTTTTCTGATCCTGGGCATTATAAGAAAGCTGTCTGAAGCCCTCATAATTTACCGGTTCCCATACCAGTTTGTTAAAAAGTTTTGACTTCTGTGAAAGTCTTGAGCCTAAAGAATAAAGATCGTTCTGGGCTGAAATAACCTTAGTACATGTTGTTTCCTGATATGAATTAAGGTCCATCCAATAAGGCTGATAGCCCAGCGCCTTAGCGCACGAAGCCATAGCCATGGAAATTCTGTAATGTCCAAAGCCCATTCTGATATTTCCCACTATGATGCCCTTTTCTATGTCGAATCCTGACTGATCCTCTTTTTTTACAAGGCTTACATTTCTAACCCCAAGGCTTTTTCCAATATATGGATTTTCTTCTGTATAAGCCGGATAATCCTTTGCTGAATCATCCCCGAATTTATTTATATATTTCTTTTTTGATCTGACAGCTTTTTTATAAACGCTGCTTTTCATCTCATTCCCGAAGATTACTTTTGATCTCTCTATCACCCTGCTCACTCTCCTTGTCTTAATTATGCGATAATTCCATCAACTAAAATTTCCGTTACTTCATTAAGAGCATCCTGATAAGTCATTCCATTCTCAGCAAGGAAATCATCCTGGAAAAATCTCTCTAAAGATGCCTGGAACATTGCTTTAAAAAGCTGAACGTTCAGATTTTTTCTTATAACTCCTTCTTTAATTCCTCTTGATATAAGGTTGATCGTAGGATCCCAGCCTGTTTCAAGTCTCTCTTTAACTTTCTGATATACCGATGGGTATTTTGTTTTGATAATTGAAAGATCCCTGAAATTCACATTGATATAGGCATCTGGAAAAACGCCTAAAAGTTTCTTTAACTTTTCTAATGTTCCAAGACTTCCATCACGGAGCACTTCAGCTTCACTCTCCTTAATGGAATTAAAAAGATAATCTGCTGCCATAAGAAAGATTTCTTCCTTACCGTCAAATACCGTATAAATAGTTTTCTTACTCATTTTAAGTTCCTTGGCAAGGTCATCCATCGTGAACTTAACTCCTTTATTGTTGTACACTACCAATGCTCCTGCCAGAACTTTTTCTCTTAATTCTCTTCCCATCTTGTTCGCTCCTTAATCGTTATAATTATAGTTTCCTTTCAGAAACTAATTTTCGTCCTTGTAGTTTCTTATATTTTATATACTATCATTGTAAATTTTCAGTATCAAGAAACCTAATATACAATTTTGGTTTCTTTTTTTATGCAGTTTGTCCAACATTTTGCTATCGCTCCACAAATAATCATGAAAATAATACAAAAGTCGCCAAAAGCATTCATATTCCACTATAAATTATGAATTTTGCTCTTTAAAGTCAAAACAGCTTATAAAAACCTATACAACGCTAAAACAAAGGCCACATACAAAAACTCATACACAAGCTGTATAGAAAAACGCCACGCATCAATCGCGTGGCGTTTATAATTCACATTTTTATTAATAATTCAAAGTGCCATTACATTTATCAGCATTTTTAAAGCCCACAGGCCTTAAGCACCTCCGTGATCTTCTTTACAGGAATTATCTCTAATTTTTCCTTTACTTCATCCGGTACGTCTATAAGATCCATTTCATTTTTTTCCGGGATATAGACCTTCTTTACACCTGCTCTTACTGCAGCCATAAGCTTTTCCGGGAGTCCGCCTATAGGCATAACATTTCCTCTTAAGCTGACTTCTCCTGTCATAGCGATATGTGGATCCACTTTTTTATCAGTAAAAAGTGAAACCAAGGCTGTAACTATGGTAATTCCTGCAGAAGGCCCGTCCTTTGGCACCGCTCCTTCAGGCACATGTATATGAATATCATATTCTGATATTTTCTCAGTTTCTTTTGGATACATGCTTCTAACTAAAGTTAGTGCGATCTCCATTGACTCTTTCATTACATCTCCTAACTGACCTGTAATGATAGTCTTTCCCTGGCCTTTTACTTTTTTGGTCTCTATAAAGAGTATCTCCCCTCCAGCCTGAGTCCAGGCAAGGCCAGTAACAATACCCGCTACTGTATCGTATGAAACCTTATCTCTTATAATCCCTCTTTTTCCTAAGTATTCATAAAGCATATCCGGTTTTACAGAGATCTTTTCTTCTCCTCTAACTATCTTAACAGCTGCATATCTGCAGATATCATCTATGCTTTTCTTAAGACCTCTTACTCCCGCCTCAGCAGTATAATCAGAGATTACTTTTTTAATAGTAAGATCAGTTATACCCAGCTGTTTTTTCTTTAAGCCTGCCATTTTCATAGCTTTCGGTATCAGATGCTTTTTAGCTATATTAAATTTATCTGTCGCCGTATAACCTGTAAAGCTGATAACTTCCATTCTGTTAAGCAGCGGCTCAGGTATTGAGTCTATAGAATTAGCTGTACATATAAAGAAAACCTTGGAAAGATCATATGGAACATTCATATAATGATCTGTAAAACTGTTGTTCTGCTCTGGATCCAGTACCTCTAACAAGGCGCTGGCAGGGTCTCCCCCAAAGTCCCTTACCAGTTTATCCACTTCATCAAGCACCATTACCGGATTAGAAGTTCCTGCCTGTTTCATTCCTTCCATGATCCTGCCCGGCATAGCTCCAATATAAGTTCTCCTGTGTCCTCTTATCTCGGCTTCATCTCTTACGCCTCCAAGGGATATCCTTACATATTTTCTGTCCAGGGCTCTAGCTATACTCTGTCCCAAGCTGGTCTTACCTGTTCCTGGAGGTCCTACAAATAAAAGAATGGAACCAGACTGTTTCTTGTTCAAGGCCATTACCGCTAATTGCTGTATTATTCTTTTCTTTACTTTCTTTAAGCCATAATGATCCTCATCTAATATTTCTTCTGCCCTATCTAAGTCAATATCCTTATAAGCCTCAGCTTTCCAGTTAAGAGTTGTCACAAAGTCCAGATAATCATAAAGCATACCGTATTCATGGCCATCTTTACCTTCCTGCTTCATTCTGTTCAGGATTTTCTCTGCCTCTTTTCTTGCAGTGTCATTCATCGAAGACTCTTCAATCTTTTTCTGGAACATCCTTACATCAGAAATGTTTTCTGGATGCATTTCATCAAGCTCATTCTGAAGTATATCTATCTGTTTTCTTAAGGCATTCTCTCTATAGATACTTTCATTAGCTTTCTGCTGAGCGTCCTCCGCTTCATTATGAACTTTTGCCATTTCTATAAATTCATAAGCTGCATTTTCAATAAGTTCAAATCTTTCTTTAACAGAGTCAGTCTCTATTATCTTATACTTTTCTTCCCAGGTAAGGGCAAAATAGCCTGACATAGAGCAGATAAGCTCATTTACATTTTTCCATTGGATTATAAATGATCTTGCCCAGAGTCCCCACTGATAATTTTGAACAAACTTAAGATAATCCGATTTCATCTTTTCAAATTTCTCGTTTATCTCCTTTTCCGGCATATCAGCTATTTCCGGCCTTATATTTTCTTCGGCATCCAGATCATGGTTCTGGTCTCTTACTGCATCTATGATATTGACCCTGTCTTTTGTTCTGATCTTAAGGTTTCCCTCTGAATCCACATTTTCAATCTTTGCCAAAACCCCTATAGGATAAAGGTCATCCTTTGTAACCGCTGCAGGATCCATATCAGATTTCATCATTGCAAAGATTATCTCTTCCCCGCTGGCAAGTTCAGATATTCTCCACTCATCTACAACATCTTTTTTAAAATAAATTTAATT
>CAMKMR010000135.1 GCA_946413945.1 uncultured Lachnospiraceae bacterium
ACAAAGTTGAGATAAAACAAGAACCGGAAGAAATCACAGCCTGCATTGATGCATTTTGTGCAGAAGCAGAAAAGGATGAAGTTTTATTAAAAGAAGATCCTGATCATCTTGAAAATGTTGCTCGTAAACTTCTTATCATAAACAATAAAGAAGCTATGGATACGATCAATAAGGATAGAAAACTTCTTGAAAAGTATAAGGCACTTATCGGAAAGTACCGTAATTTAAAAGTAATGGTAATAATAAGCTGTATCGACGATGTAAAGCAGGGATATACCAATGTTGATGTTCAAAAATCGGTAATAGAATCAAGAAATGTTATGTTCCTCGATTCTATAAATCAGATAAGGATCATGGAAACTCAGCCTTCTGCAAAGAGAGAATTTGCTAAGCCTTTAACAAAGAATGAAGGACTTTTTTATAAAGATGGAGAGTTTAAGAAGTATAAGCTGCTGGTATAAGTTTATGAAGCTTATAAGAAAGTAAAAATAATCGTTAAATAATTAAAAGGTAAAAAGAAAAAAAGGAATTATAAAAGGTGTGAATATGGGAAAGTATTATTTTTATAATGAGAATTACAAGAAAGATGAAGGTTTACAGGCATTTTCAGTTACAGATTCGGGAAAGATGTATTTTTATAATATAGATTTTCCATGTTTCAGGGAAGTGTTTGATTTAACAAATGAATATCATGTTACTAATATTTCTGGCTCTTCGCTCGGGACAGCGAGGGTTTTGTTTGAGGCAGTGAATAGAAAAAGAGATATAAGGATTTATTATGACTATGTAAAAAGTAATCATTTGTTCGACATAGTGATAGACAAACATCTGGAAGATAAAGCTGGCAGGGAAATTAAAAGAATTGTTTCTATAAGGGAATTTAAAACATTTGCGATAGTAAAATATCGATTTAATTATCCAAACGGTAAGGAGGAAGCAGAAGAAATAAATATCAGTAGGAGATTGGATGGATATGACGAGCTTATTTCGGAAATGAAAAAATTCAGAGATAGAACCAAAAATATTTGCGCAAAATGTGGGGGCTTTATAGTTAATGGCAGATGTGAGAAATGTAATAGTACTGAAATTGCCAAGGAAAAGAATATACGTGGAGTATTAATCGGATTGGGGGCATCAATATTAATTACGTTAGCGGCTATTGGAATGGAATTCACAGATATGGCTCAGAGTACTGGCAGAGTGATCATGATAATAAGTAGAGTGATGCTTCTTCTTGGAATAGTTGGAATATCATTCTGTGGAATATATTATAACAAATGGTCAAAATAGACGAATGGAAGATTTCGATAAAGGTCTTTAATTTTTGTTATTGAAAGTAATATGATTCTAGTTGTTCTCAGAGTTTCGGTTAGAAGTTGTTAGTTATTTTTTTGTTACTGCCGGAAACGTTTTCAGCAGTAACAGAATGATTTACAATGATTAGAATATAGAAAAGTCAATTAGCAACAAGGAAAATTTAGCTTTTGATTATAATAAAATTTTGGAGATTATAAAATAATGGCGGGAGATTTAAGTTTTTGGAAATATAAAAAAGGTGTGGTTGAGAATGATGACGAGGTGTACGTAAGGCTTTCATCAGGTGATTTTTTAGAAAATGTGGAAGTATTACCGACAAATAATATTATCAAGGATATAAATAAAAAATTTTATGGGTGGAATTGGATAGATGAAAATCACTTAGAGTTTGACGATCAAGTGATGGAGTTATTTATTACCGATCAATTTGTCAGAGTTGATTGTTATAATGTTACATATGAAAATATGAATTTGATTATAGATATAATGGCTAAATATGAATGTCCATTATACGATTCGACTATTTCGGTTAGGTTTGAATTGTGATATTTATGAAGTAAAAGATGAAAAAGCAGAATTAAACTCTGATCAAAAATGTGGCAGACAGAATAGAGAGAAATAGATAAGTGAAACAATATGAAATGCATTTTACAAATGAATATACTGAAGAAATAATTAACGATTTAGCAGATGTTTTTGAATTTACTATGATAAATTAGTAGAAATTTCAGAAAAGAATATGTTAAAGTTATTCATAGGGAATATAGTTCAATTCTTCTTAGGTTATGCGTTTAACCTCTTGCCAAATAAGGAAAGTTAGGTAATAATCATAAATAGGAAAATAATAGATCCAGGAAGTTTTATAGGAGATTTTATATGGAAAAGTTTATGACAACGGTTACTAAAGAAGATATAAAAAAATCATTAAAAGAGTTAGGTCTTTCTAGTGGAGATACTGTTATGGTACATACTTCACTTGGAAGTATAGGTTATGTATGCGGTGGAGCTCAGGGTGTTATTGAAGCTTTAATCGAGACAGTTGGCAGTGAAGGAACAATTATGATGCCGACTCAGTCATGGAAGAATCTCGACCCGGAAGATGGCGTTCATTGGACTATCTCAAAGGATGACTGGCAGATCATAAGAGACAACTGGCCTGCATATGATAAGGCTATAACTCCTACTAATACAATGGGTGCCGTTGCAGAAATGTTTAGAAGCTGGCCTGGGGCTTTAAGAAGTGATCATCCAGCCAGATCTGTTGCTGCATGGGGAAAACATGCTGAGTATCTTACAAAAGATCATGACCTTTCTAATATCTTTGGAGAGGGTTCACCTATTGCAAAATTATATGAATTAAATGCCAAAGTACTTCTTATTGGCGTTGGATATGATAAGAATACATCTATTCATCTTGCAGATGTTAGAGCTGAGTATCCTGGAAAACATAACTGCACTGAATATAGTGCTATTATGGAAAATGGAAAGAGAGTTTGGAAGGCATATGATACTCTCTTTGTTGATGGAGAAGATTTTGAGGCAATTGGAGAAGCATTTGAAGCAGAATGTGCTGTTTCACATGCTAAAGCAGGTGATGCTGAACTTAGACTTATGGATCAGCGTGAATTAGTTGATTTTTCTGTAGAATGGATTGAAAAAAACAGAAAGTAAAACGAAACATAAAAAATGACAAAATATTAAGTATATAGAAAGAAAAACATATATTCAACATAAAAAAATCAGAAATAATAAGGGAATTACTTAATACAACAAATTGACATAGCTAGTAAAATTATGCAAGATAGTAAGTAAGAAAAAAAATTATATTGAGAAAAATAAGAGATAATCTCTTATTTTTCAGCAATAGAAATTGATTTTGGGAGGTAAAAGTTATGCATAATTTTGATTATCAGACACCCACAAGGCTTATTTTTGGAAAAGGAGTTATAGAAAAACTTCCTGAGGTTATGAAGCAGTTTGGAAAGAAGGTCCTTCTTACATATGGAGGGGGAAGTATTAAGAAGATCGGCCTTTATGACGAAGTTATAAAACTTCTTTCGGATTTTGAGATATTTGAACTGCCCGGTATTCAGCCAAATCCTAAGTATGATCCAAGTGTCCTTAACGGCGTTAAGATCTGTAAAGAAAATGATATCGATGTTATCCTTGCGGTTGGTGGTGGAAGTGTGCTTGACTGTTCTAAAGCTATTGCAACTGGAGCAAAGTATGATAAAGATCCATGGGATCTGATCACATATAAGGCCTTTGCAACAGATTCTATCCCTATTGTGGATATTATCACTCTTGCGGCAACAGGCAGCGAATATGATTGTGGAGGCGTCATATCAAGAACAGATACCAATGATAAGATTGGTTATATGGATAGGCATAATTTTCCGGTGGTATCATTTCTTGATCCAACATATACTTTTACCGTTTCAAAGAAGCAGACTGCTGCAGGTTGCGCAGACGCTATAAGCCATATTATGGAGCAGTATTTCTGCGAGGATTCAAATATGCTTAATGATGGCTTCATGGAAGCGGCTATAAAGAGCCTTATGATAAATACAAAAAAATGTCTGGATAATCCTGAGGATTATGAAGCAAGAGCGGAAATGATGCTGGCTTGCACATATGGCTGTAATGGCATTTATTCTTTGGGAAACTCTAAGTCAGGATGGCCACTCCATGGAATGGAACATGCACTTTCTGCATATTACGATATAACTCATGGTGAGGGACTTGCTATACTTATACCGCGCTGGATGAATCATGTGCTGAGTGAAAAGACAGTAGACCGGATTATAAAATATGGTATTAATGTTTTTAATCTCGACCCCAATAGAGAAAAGCTTGATATTGCTGAAGATACGATAGATCTAACATTTAAATTCTTTGAATCTATTGGAATTCCAATGTATCTAAGACAGGTGGGAATAGATGAGAAAAGAATTTATGAAATGGCTGAACATGTACAGGAATGGGAAAAGCTTGATAATGCCTGGGCGCCATTATCTGTGGATGATATAGCTGAAATCTTTAAAGCTTCATTATAGAAAAACTATGATCATTAAAATAGTAATTGTTTTAAAGTGATTAATTATTTGAGAGATATTTTTAAGAAATTGATATTTTAGGAAAAGCGGCCTTGATCTGATTTTTGAGATTAAGGCCGCTTTCTTAAGAATTCACAATAATTCCATACATATTGCGGATATTTAATTGATAAAAAAGCTTGGCTGTGATAGATTATGAGTGAATTTGAAATATTGTCTAGAATTCTTAAAAAGGGGAAAATTAATCTATGAAGAAAAAATTAATGATAGTTGGTTTAGCGCTTTCTTTTTGTCTTGTGGCATGTGGTGATCAGCCGGATAATGATGTAACTACTGAAAGCGTTAGCACAGAAGCCGCTTCAAGAGGAAGAACGACAGAGGCAACAACAGAATTAGATACAGAAACTGCTATGCTCGAAGAAGACGTTACAGTTCAGGATGATCTTGCAAGAATAGAGGAAAAGTATTCAAAGGTTGTTAGTGAGCTTGATGAGAACATGAACCAACAAGAGATGAATGCTCATTTTGAGAGGCGCTTCGAGGTATGGGAAACAGAAATGAACCGTATTTGGGAGAGTTTAAGTGATGAGAATAAACAGGCGCTTATAAATGAGCAGGATGACTGGACTAAGCTAAGAGACGGTAACTCATACGTTGCAGGACTTGCAGCAGTTGGTGGTTCTTCACAGGCCAGCCTTACATACCAGTATGAAGCTATAATGACAAGAAAGAGAACTTATGCTTTAGCAAAATATCTTGCAGATGAAAGAGGAGAAGAATTTGCAATCCCTGAAAATATAAAAGCTGAATTAGATGAGAAGATGCCATCTTTAGATGAAGTTTTTAAGTCATTCGAGGGAGAATGGAAGATAGATAAGACAGAGGATGGAACATTTACATTTGTCTTATCAAGTGTTGATTTAGAAAACTATGTAGAGAATAGTACCTGGACCTTTATAGAATCAGATGGATTAACACTTACGGATCTGGATGTATATGGTTATGCCGAGGATAATATTGTATTTGAATTTAGCAATGAGGGCGCAACTCAGTATTACTGGTTCCGTCTTAGTAGTGAAGATAACAGCATTTCATTGCATAAATATACTTCCCTTAAGGACCCATATGCAAATGGTGCTATTATTGGAAGAA
>CAMKMR010000136.1 GCA_946413945.1 uncultured Lachnospiraceae bacterium
CCTTCAGTCCTGCCTGAGTAGCTTTATTATAATATGGTGTAACTATAAGAAGTCCATCAACTCCGCACTTTTCAGCTTCCTGTGAAAGGTAGATCGCTGTTCTTGTATCATTTGAACCTGTACCTGCAACTACTGGAATTCTTCCATTTACCTGCTCTGCAACTACTGCGATAGCTTCAAGATGCTCTTCCTCTGTAAGAGTTGATGCTTCACCTGATGTACCACAAACAACGATACAATCTGTACCATATTCAATGTGATACTCTGTAAGCTTTCTTAACTGCTCATAATCCACCTCAAGATTATCCTTAAATGGTGTAACAAGTGCAACTCCTGATCCCTGAAAAATTGACATATTAAATGTACCTCCTATAAATTTTTGTCTCCATGCCCTATTCGCTGATTTTTTATCTGTATAGCACTGCGTATAAAATCTACAGCTTTTTCACCAGCAATTCAGCATAAAAAAATCGGGTCAGCAGAGCACTAACCCGAAATAAAATCCATAGAAAAAAAATTTTATCTCACGTAGCACTCCACCTTATGGTGACAGTCCTGCAGTTATCCACTACAGACCCAGCAAAAAGACCCGGCCTTTAAGTCTTCTCACTTCGGCAAATCCGCCCTGATACATCCTCAAACTGTCGGCCCGACATAGATGTACTGCCTCTTCTTTGCGCCTCTACATAATTCTTTTTCATACTAACATTCATACATGGATATGTCAAACATAATATTTTTCTTGTTACACTAAATAAACAGAAGCAAATAAAAAATCCTATTTTGAAATTTCTCTTTGTCTCATCACTTCATATCCTGTTACGGAAGCCGAAACCGCTGCATTAAGTGATTCCACCTTTCCCTTCATCGGAATCTTGATAAGAGTATCTGCTGTAGCACTCACTTCATCTGAAAGCCCTCTACCCTCATTTCCAATAAGAAAAGCTGCTGGTTTTGTGAAATCCTCAGCATAAAAATCTTTTCCTGAAAGATGAGTTCCAAAGACAGTTATTCCCGCTTCCTTTATCCTCTCTATATCTTCCACAAGTTCCTCACTTATTATGATCGGCACTCTAAGCACTCCGCCCATGGTAGACCTTACAGTCTTAGGGGCATATGGCGCTGCTGAATCAGCACTTATAAGAACCCCTGAAGCCCCAACAGCCTCTGCTGTTCTTATGATCGTCCCGAGATTTCCCGGATCCTGGATCCTGTCTAAGATAAAGATAAACGGCTCAGGAACATTTGTAAGTTCCTCCAAAAAATGTTCCTTTAATCTTACTACTGCAAGAACCCCCTGAGGCGTCTTAGTAGAAGAAATTTTTTCCATAACATTTTTACTCACTTCATAAATAAAGCTGTCATCAATATTATCAATGATATCCTCTATCTCACTATATTTACAAAGTGCTTCCTCTGTTACAAATAGTTCCAGCACATCTTCAGCAGGAACCTCCCTTAACATTCTGACCCCCTCAACTACAAAGCACATATCACTTCTTCTAAGAGCTGATTCTTTCGAAAGTCTTACCACATATTTAATTTTGTCATTTTGTACTGATGTAATTGTCTGCATAAAACTCACCTTTTTCTAAATATAACCCTGTCTTCTCCATATTCAGCTTCAAGTTCTTTTTTCAGACTTTCATCTGCCAGTACCTTATATACTATCTTTACTGCTTTCTTTTCTTCTCTAAGCTGAACATATACACATGAATAACCTGTATTATCTACAAGAATATTATTTAATTTAGCCTGCTTTTTTCTAAAATCTTCCATGTTGTCAAAGAGTATCCAGACTTCAGTATTTTCAGCTTCCACTTCAAGCTTTATCCTTTCAAGAGGGATGATATCCTGAGCAAGGATTTTTCCTCCTTCTTCTGAAATAGACGCTCTTCCCTTAACAAGAACTGCTGTATTCTTCTGAAGATACTGCCTTACCCTGTTGTAGACTTTTGGAAATACAACCACTTCTATTGTACCATAAAGATCCTCTAAAGTAACAAAAGCCATGGAATCATTGTTTCTAGTCATCTTCACATTTACCTGATCAATAAGTCCGCCTATAGAATAATTCATATTATCCTCGGCTACTGTTACCCCCTGATTTTCCTCATCCGGAATAAAATCTACAGTAGTGATATCTGTTTTTTCTTTTAATATTTCAGTATAAGAATCAAGAGGATGTCCGCTTACATAAATGCCAAGGACTATCTTCTCATTTTCAAGTATCTCTTCCATAGGAAATTCCGGAATATCAGGATAGATAAGCTCTGTTTTTTCCTGTATATCCATGCCCATAAAATCAAGCAAAGACATCTGCCCTGTAATAAGAGTCTTCTTTTCTTCCGTTACTCTTTCAACTATATCAGGATACACAGTTATCATCTGTTTCCTGTTTTTCCCAAAAGAATCAAATGCTCCCGCATAAATAAAACTTTCCAAAGTTCTCTTATTTGCTTCCTTATTAGTCATTCTTGCGCAGAAATCTTTAAGATCCTTAAAGCATCCATTCTTTTCTCTTTCTAAGATAATGGCATCCACTACTGCATCACCTACTGATTTAATGGCTGACATACCATATCTTATGGCATCTCCATCCACAGAAAATTCGCTATAACCGGAATTTACATCTGGTGGAAGCAGCTTAATCCCCATCTTTTTAACTGCTTCTATATAGGACGTCATCTTAACAACATTATTTCTGACAGATGTAAGAAGAGCAGCCATAAAATCCAGCGGATAGTAACATTTCATATAAGCAGTCTCATAAGCAACTACTGCATAGGCTGCCGCATGAGACTTGTTAAAAGCATAGCTGGCAAAATCTATCATTTTATCAAAGATCTTATTAGCTATCTCTTCGCTGACTCCGTTTTTAATAGAACCAGGAACTCCCATTTCCTCATTTCCATATACGAAATATTCTCTTTCCTTCTGCATAACAGAAGCTTTTTTCTTAGACATGGCACGGCGCACTAAATCTGATCTTCCAAGGGAATAACCCGCAAGTTTCATAACGATCTGCATAACCTGTTCCTGATATACGATACAGCCGTAAGTCGGTTTTAAGATACTCTCAAGCTGCATGGTATCGTATGTTATCTGATCAGGATTTCTCTGAGCCGCTATATACTGTGGTATAAAGTCCATAGGCCCCGGTCTGTAAAGAGAGATACCAGCTATAACATCTTCCATATTTCTTGGAGATAGTTCCTTCATAAAATTTCTCATCCCATTACTTTCAAGCTGAAATACACCCTCTGTCTTTCCTTCAGATATCATATGATATACTTTTTTATCATCCTGAGGGATATTTTCAATATCAATATCAATGCCAAGTCTTTTCTTAACATTATTTACTGCATTCTGTATAACTGTAAGAGTTCTTATACCAAGGAAGTCCATCTTAAGAAGTCCTAATTCCTCGATCGTAGTCATATTATACTGAGTGCAGACTGCGTCATTATTCTTACAAAGAGGCACAAAATTCACTATAGGTGCGCCACCGATAACAACACCTGCCGCATGCATAGATGTATGTCTTGGCAAGCCCTCTAATTTTTCGGACATATCCACCAGATACTTAACGTCCGCATCCTCATCATAATATTTCTTAAAGTCCGGACTCTTTGTAAGTGCCAGTTTTATGTTCATGCCCAATTCCATAGGGATTGATTTAGCTACCAGATCGCAGGTCTTATATGGAATATCCAATGCGCGGCCAACATCACGTATGCAGTTTCTTGCTGCTAAAGTTCCAAATGTTACTATCTGTACAACTTCTTCTTTTCCATATTTTTCCGTGACATAATCTATAACTTCCTGTCTTCTTTCATCCGCAAAGTCTACGTCTATATCGGGCATAGTTACTCTTTCCGGATTAAGGAATCTTTCAAAAAGAAGGTCGTATTTAAGCGGATCTATATTGGTTATCTTTAAAGAGTAAGCCACTATACTTCCCGCCGCAGAACCTCGTCCAGGGCCTACTGCTATACCAACGCTTCTGGCATAGTTTATGAAATCCCAGACAATGAGGAAATAATCTATAAAGCCCATGCTCTTTATAACAGAGAACTCATAGTCGAGTCTTTCCTTTATCTCATCTGTAAGCGGATCATATCTTTCCCTGATGCCCTTATCGCAGAGCATACGAAGATATTCTTCAGCTGTATAGCCACTAGGAACAGGGTATTTAGGAATCTTATGTTCCCCAAAAACAATATTAACATTACATCTCTCAGCGATCTTGTGAGTATTAGTAAGTGCTTCCTTTGCGTAAGGAAAAAGGGCAGCCATCTCATCAACCGACTTAAGATAATACTGTCCTCCCTCATATCTCATTCTATCTGTATCCTGAACCTTTTTATTTGTCTGAATACAAAGCAGTATATCGTGTGCCTCCCAGTCCTCAGCTTTGATATAGTGAGAGTCATTAGTTGCTACCATAGGAATTCCTGTTTCCTCCGAAAGCCTCATAACCCCCTGATTAACAACCTGATCAAGCGAAAGCCCATGATCCTGTATTTCAAGGAAATAATTATCCGCCCCAAAGGTATATCTGTACCAAAGTGCTGTCTTTTTTGCTTCATCGTAAAGTCCACGTCTTAAATTAACTGCGACTTCCCCTTGAAGGCAGGCAGAAAGGCAGATGATCCCTTCATGATATCTGCTGAGAAGTTCCCTGTCTACACGAGGCTTATAATAATAGCCTTCTGTAAAAGCATAAGAAACGATCTTTGAAAGGTTTGAATAGCCAAGATCATTCTCTGCTAAAAGTATAAGATGATAATACCTGTCTTCATCCTGCCCCAATTCCCTGTCAAATCTGGAATTTGGAGCAACATAAACCTCACAGCCAATGATAGGTTTTATACCCTGCTTATTGCATTCTTTATAAAAATCTATAACACCATACATAACACCATGATCTGTAATGGCAAGGCTGTCAAAACCCATTTCCTTTGCTCTTTCCACAAGTTCAGGAATCTTAGCCGAACCATCAAGAAGGCTATATTCTGTATGGACATGTAAATGTGTAAATTCCACCGATTACCCCTTCCTCTTTTTAGCTGCTCTTTTCTTTTCCAGCTTCTTTTCATACTTTCTATAGGCCTTCATATAAGCCTTGCAGTAATTAAAGGTATATTCCTCTCCCTTTTCTGCCAGCATGGTAAGTAACATTTCCAGTTTTTTTCTGACATAAGGATGGAGCATCACCTTGCTTTTTCCATGGATATAATAATCAAGTGCCGTCCTGTCAGTGTAACTTTCCTTATGATAGATCTTGCTGGCTGCTACTCTGTCGCAGAACATTTCAACTATATAATTATCCGGCATTTTCATTCCTGTAACGCCGCCATTCTTAAGGTCATAGTCGATCCAGTATTCCAGATGATGCTTATTCCTTCCCTTATGATGAAGCCATGAAGAAGTATAGCCTTTCTCTTCTCTTTCAGCTTCATTAGGACTTCTGTTTCCCTGAAAATATT
>CAMKMR010000137.1 GCA_946413945.1 uncultured Lachnospiraceae bacterium
TAATTATATCTTGTACTTTATCGCCAATAATCTTATTAAGAAGGTCATATTCATAGCCCTTGCGCGTTAACGCCAGATCTTTCTGCCCAAAGTACAATGGATTCCTAAGTATTGATTCAACAGGGATACTTAATATTTCGCCGTTTTCATTGTATATTGTTATTTTTTCACCAATTATTCTCTTCAAAGAATAAATTTTTGAAAACCTATTAACAACCCAGCCACATTTCGTCAATGCGAATTTATTCGTCTAGTCACCCATTAAAAATCTCATATTTAAAAAAAATCCTTTCTTAACATACGTTTCTAAATCCGCAGCAAGACATAGGTCCGCAGTTCCTCCCCCCAGATTCTCCAGCTTCTTTATCCTGAAATACCTACATCTGAAATGGTCCCGTCTTCATCAACGCTTATATCAATGCTGTGCCCCCAGAACATTTCTCCGTCAGAATAATACAATGTCATGCTTCCATCAGGAGACACTGCAATTTCTGAAATTTCAATATTTTCAATAAACTTTTCTTTTGTTATCGGCTCATGTTCATCTTCTCTTCCTTCTTCACTTTCAAGCCACTCATTCGCAGAGTCCAGAAGATTTTGAGCGGCATAATCTTTCATCTTCTTATCAAACTCTTCAAAACCATTTAAAGTTTTTAAGAATACCTTATAGGCAGAGTCTGCTTTTTCGCCGTTTTCCTCGTCTGTTTCCAGGAAAGCAGTAAAAATATGTCCGCAGCATTCAATCTCCGCTTCAAACCAAGACATAGACCTGTCCAGCTCAAGCTTTCCATAAGGCGTGTCTATTTTTACAGGTTTTAAAAGCCTCATTTGTAATTCTATTAGCTTTTCGTTTTGGACATCTTCTTCAAGGATTTTCACAAGCAAATATCTGTTGTTCATTAATGCACTTTGATACGGTGCCAACTCTTTAGGAAAACACTTTCTAACCAGAAGTCTATATATTCCGAACTGCTTAAAATCATACCCCCAGCCTTTCCTATGCGGATTATTTTCAATAATCCACTCCAATAGCCCTTCTTCACTTACTACTTTACCAGTATTATTATCAATTGAAGCAAGAAAATTCACTGATGGTATGAGCCATTTCTTATCAAAAACAAGTGCACCATTACAACTATCTTTAAGCAAAACTATTATTTCTTTCTCTTCTGTTTCGAACTCATTTTCAAATTTTTCCACTTTAATTCTCCTATGATTTCCGGACAAATAATCCCTGTTTCGTCATCACCAGTAAGCTTAAGCCTATTAAAGCCGTTTATTGCAATCCCCGCAATTCATCAAAAGAATAATCTTTATATTTTATCCCTGGAGACAATGCAGAATCAGTGGTTGCTGAAATCTTATGATTCACAGTTCCTGACCCCAGATTTCCTAAAAAAACGTATAGTGATATCTATTCTAAAACTCAGCACTACTTCAACATCTTATCCAATTCGCTCTTGCACTTATTAAGGTACTTTAAGCAATTCTTCGAAGACTTGATAACTTCTTTATCTAAGCTGCAGTTTTCACCTTCTATTTCTTTAATGTTAGATTCAACCTTATGAATTGTTTCCTTCATCTCACTAGATAACTTTTTTATGGAATCTACTAATCCCAGTTTGTCTTTTAATACACATTTACAGAAAACTAGCATCTTTGTAGTTTGTCGAAGCCAGTATTCGCAACTTGTCTGTGTAAGAATTGCTGCCATAGATGTGCTTCCTGCCCCTGCTATACCTAGCAATGCTCCACCACCAGTGATTATCGCAGTTCCGCCAGCCATACCTAAGCCACCAGCTGCAATAGATCCACCACCAACAAATGCTAAACTAGCGCTAGTGAGAGCTGCACCATGCAAACCAGCAACAGCTTCTCCCGCAATTAATGTTGCTATTCCCGGAGCAAATGTTAATGCCAATCCACCAGTAGCTAACGCAGTTACCGTTGTAACACCAACTGCTATTGCAGCATTCTTTGTATTTCCTCTAATTACATTCTTATATTTCTTGAAGCATTGTCTTATTTCATCTATCTCCGCTTGACTAATAATAGTCTGTCTACGAATAAACTGATCATCCACATAGTTATACTTCTCACAGTGAAGCTTTTTAAACTCATTATCCTTTTCTGAACCTAATGGAGAATATGGATTAAACAATACAAGTTCCATCGCCATCAAATAAAACCATCTCATATTATCCGTTGATTGCTCTAATGTATAAAATGTGTCATAAATCAACTTCTCATCTGTCACAAAATACTCTTCAGAATCTATCCCCATACCTTCAAGAATGTGATTTCTCCATGTATGAAGCCATACAGTCTTCTTTTCCTTATCATTTGAACTATCTGTATGTTCAATATCTTTTATAACAACAAGATTTTCCAGCGAATAGAGTGCTCTCGTTTGCGCTTGCGTAAGTGACAACACATCAAATGCATCATTCGACATCATGTCATTTGCAATTTTCTCTTCTTCTGCCCTCTCGTCTACTTTCTTATTTTTCTCTCTTCTTTGAAAAATAATCTTAATATCATCATGCCAATACTTACTGTCTGCTATTACAGCAAAAACAAATCTGCCTATACCTGCAATGCTGACCTCAGTTAACAATGTATGTGCGAAAGGCACTGCATTATTCATATGGTTCTTAAGATTTTTAACAACAATACCCGCTACATTAATCCCAACAAAACAGCTGCTGGATATTAAAACCATCTTGGACACTATTCTATTATTAAATGGAAGCACTTTTTCAGCCTCAATCTTGTTTAAATCCTTGAAAGAAGTAATATTTTTTTCCTTACACTCTTTAATAAGCTGCTTAATAAAATAGAACGTCCTTACGATACATTCATTTACTAAAACAGGTAAGCTTCCAGGTAGACCTTTACTACCTAGTCCTATAACATTCATCAAATCAAACATCTGATTATCACCGTTTTCATCCTGATAATTTGATTTTTCAAATATCTTCAGAATCCACTTTGAATAATCCTTTTCTGCCTCTTCATAGGTATGTGGTAAGTCCTTAAACAGTGGAAGCTTATATAGTTTTTTTAACAAGTTAACAAATTCCTTAGGCAACTTAATATCATCAAGAATATTTTTCTTAGACACAGCAGTATCAAGTGCTAAATCAAAAATCCAATATAAAATGCCATAAACCACTTTCGCTCCAGCATTTTGTCCTATCGTATAATAATCCGGTACTTGTTCTTTGATTATTCCATTGTCACCAAAAGAGTATTTTTTCCCACTGTACTGCGTAAAAATAGAGAATACTAAACCCGCAATCGAAGGATGGCTTGAAAGTTGATTAAAAACATTTGTAACACTACTATTTACTTCATCTTCTAGAGATTCATCAACAAAAGTAACCACACGCTTTTTCAAGAATTCTATAGCGTCTTTAGCATCTTTCTTTTTAAAACCAATTTTCTCTGCAATTTGAACCAAATAATTATCCCACTCTATCTGTTTCCACTCATTTATTTTTTCAAGAGATTCAGAAGATAATTTTAAATGACTCAACGCCCCCGTGATCACACCACTTACAACTGCAATAGCATAGTAAGAATAATCTTTCTCATTTACCTCCGAACTAAAATCAGCATCAATAAAATCATTAGCATCATATGTGCGATCAGATTCATACATACTAACATCTACATCTTCATCCACCTTATATTCAAAAGAATATTTAGATGAATCCACCAACGAATACTTCACGATTGGTGTTGATGTAAATATATATTTTTTCTCTTCATTTTTTTTTAGATTCTGTTGTTTTCTTGGTACAAGCTGATTTATTCCCATATTTTCCTCCTATCCACTTCATCCTATTGCAATCCCTTCACACTTCCTGACCCCAACGTTTTTATAGCTTCAATAGCTATCTTAATATCTTCCCTATAAAACTCACCCCCATAATCTGTTTTTGCAGGCATAATGAATCCCTCCAAAGAATATTTTTTTGTCCTCAAATATTGTATCAATAATATCTATACACATCCCTTTGCTTCTCAATAAAAATCATTTGAAAATGATTCCTATCCTCTTTTCTTTCATCACAAGGAAAGAATCTGTCTGCTCTTTCAAATGACACGCTGACATTTTTATTATTCTTATCAAAAATGTAATCATAAATATACTTTCCCGTTGACATGGCATTTTTAATATTTACACCATGATCAATAAAAATGTGGAAATTCTTATTCTCATTACATTTCATCAGATAAAGAACAGCCCAGCTAAAATAAAGTTTATTTAACATATGATGTCTATATTCTTCCGCTGTGTTAACCCCAGTGATCAAATAATCCCTAGCAGCTTCATCCTGAAGAACAATCTTTATATTACCAATAGCTTCATATTCTTTACCGTTAAAAATATTAAACTGGATTCTTTCAAAATCCTTGTATTTACCATTAAAAATCTTCTTGTCGAATACATCATAATACTTGTCGTAGTTGTTCCACATATTGATAACTATACGGGGATTGTTATTTTTTTTAAACATATCTATCCTCTGCTGAACTCTTTGCCCCCATTTTCTCCAAAGTAATCCTCTGCCAGCTTATCCAGCTGTGCTGCGATCAGCGGAAACTCTTTATTCAAATCTAATGTCTTTGCTCCAATTTGGTTCCCACCCATATTGAACATACAGTCCGGTGTTATATCTTCATCCGTCTTTGCATACAAAAGAACTCCGGCCACATTACCAGTATTATTCTTGTCCTGATTTTTCACATAAGTAAATATCTGATATACATTTCCGGAATGCAGAGAATACTTATCAAACTGCTTCTGTAATGTCCTGCCATAATACTTGGCATCTATGATTAGAATTTTTTCCTTAAGTCGCAGCATAATGTCAGTCTGCATGACCGGCAAGAATCGAATCATTGATTCGCTGTTTTCCCCGACCAGATCCCACTTGACCTGACCGGCCTTAACCTCTGACAGATAAGTATGATGTTGATGATAGTATTCCAAGATGAACTTCTCGTACAGCCTCGCCATATGATCATCGGAGAATGCAGCCATCTTATACTCACCCTTTTCGGTTGTCTGAAGCATTCCATCTAAAACAAAATAGCAAATATTTAACAGTAGCTCATAATTCTTACTGTTTCGCTGATAGTAAATACGGCTCCATGGGATTTCCGATGGTTCCAGCTGTTCTATTCCATCAAAGAAAACCAAAAGCTTCTTTAAGGCTACCTTCCTTTCAATATCAACCCCATCGTCAATCAGAAGAAAATGTATCGTAGTCTTCAAAATCTGATTCAGTAAGTTGTTTTCCGACAGCTCATCAAACTCACATGCAAGTTTCTGTTTGCGCTGGATCCGGTTCCGTATTGTTTCCGGCATATCCAGTTTTCCTCGCATAACAGAAAGTGTTTCATTCTTTGTAATGTATTCACGGTACAGTCCCTGCTTAAGTTGCTTTGATATACCTTTACTTAGAATTGC
>CAMKMR010000138.1 GCA_946413945.1 uncultured Lachnospiraceae bacterium
TGAGTCTCCAACAAAGGCAAAAACAATAAAAAAATTCCTTGGAAAAAATTACGATGTAATTGCTTCTGAAGGGCATGTAAGAGATCTTCCCAAAAGTGATATGGGAATTGATATTGAAAATGATTTTGAACCTCATTACATTACTATTAGAGGTAAAGGTGAACTTCTTTCTAATCTGAGAAAAGCTGTAAAAAAGGCCGATATGGTCTATCTTGCAACTGACCCGGATCGTGAGGGAGAAGCAATCTCTTATCATTTGTCAGTAGCATTAAAGCTTGATAAAGATAAATATAAGAGAATTACATTTAATGAAATAACAAAAAATGCTGTTAAGAATTCTATTAAAGAAGCCAGAGATATTGATATGGATCTGGTTGATGCCCAGCAGGCCAGAAGAGTTCTTGACAGACTTGTAGGTTACGAGATAAGTCCACTCCTCTGGCAGAAGGTTCATAAGAGAGGACTTTCAGCAGGAAGAGTTCAGTCTGTAACTTTGAAGATGATAAGTGACAGGGAAAAAGAAATAAATGATTTTATTCCTGAAGAATATTGGTCGCTTGATGCCTTTCTTAAAGTGCCTGGCCAGAAAGCAGCGGTTGATTTTAAATATTCTTCTGATCTAAAGAATGAATATGAAGCTACAAAAGTTAATAAGAGTATAGAAGATAATGATTTTGTTGTTAAGGAGATAAAGAAAGGCCAGAGGACTAAAAAAGCACCTCTTCCTTTTACAACATCTACTCTACAACAGTCTGCTGCCAGCAGGATCAATTTTGCTACTTCAAAAACCATGAGAGTTGCTCAGCAGCTCTATGAAGGTGTTGAGATAAAAGGTAAAGGAACTCTTGGTCTTATCACATATTTACGTACTGATTCAACTAGAGTTTCAGAAGAAGCAGATAAGGCGGCAAGAGATTATATAGAAGCAAATTTTGGAAAGGAATATGTAGCTGATGAAATAAAGGCTGCTAAACCTTCTAAAAAGATTCAGGATGCACATGAAGCGATAAGACCGGTTGATATTTCTGTTTCTCCTGCTTCGATAAAGGGACTTGTTCCTGATGAACAATATAAATTGTATAATCTTATTTATGAGAGATTTCTTGCGAGCCGAATGAAGAGTGCTATATATGATACTTTTACAGTTATCGTAGCTAATGGCGATGATTATTTTAGAGCATCTTCAAGCTTCGTATCATTTGCAGGTTTCCTTAATGTATATCCTTCAAAGGAAAAAGAAGCAAAGCAGGCTGATTTTAATGGCATAAAAGAAGGGGATATACTTAAGTGCGATAAGATTGAAAAAGAACAGCACTTTACAAGCCCTGTTTCTCATTATACTGAAGCAAGCCTTGTTAAGGCGATGGAAGAAGCGGGTATTGGAAGACCTTCTACATATGCGCCTACTATTTCTACTTTGCTTCAAAGAAGATATATTACAAAGGAAAAGAAAGATATATACGTAACTGAATTAGGTGAAGCAGTTAACAGCATAATGGAAAAAGCTTTTTCTGTTATAGTTGATGTGAATTTTACCGCTACAATGGAGTCACTTTTAGATAATATCGGATCAGGTGAGGTTAAGTGGAAAGTGGTTGTAAAGAATTTCTATCCTGATCTTGATGAAGCTGTAAAGGAAGCGGATAAGACTCTTGAGTCTATACATATTGCAGATGAGGTTTCAGATGTAAAATGTGACCTTTGCGGTGCGATGATGGTTGTTAAGTATGGAGCTTACGGTAAATTCTTAGCTTGTCCTAATTTCCCTGAGTGCAAGAATACAAAACCATATTTTGAAAAAATTGGTGTTGCCTGCCCTAAGTGCGGTAAGGATATAATCATAAGAAGAACTAAAAAAGGAAGAGCTTTTTATGGCTGTATAGATTATCCTGATTGTGATTTTATGTCATGGCAGAGACCAGTAGAAAAGAATTGCCCTGATTGTGGTAAATATATGGTAGTAAAGGGCAAGAAACTTGTTTGTTCTGATCCTTCATGCGGCCATGTAGAAGACTATAAGGAAGAAAAAGAAGACTAAAAATATTCATAAATGTGATATCAATTGAGATATTTGTTTGACAACTTTGTTGTTAATTAAAAAAGTTTGTGCTATATTAAAATATATGGCGCAAACTTTTTTTGACCAGACATTATAGTCAAAAAAAGAAATTTTTTTGAAAGAAGGTGCAGATAATGAGTGTTCAGCTTCTTGATAGAACAAGAAAAATAAGCCAGCTATTGCATAATAATTCTTCTTTTGTCGTAGTCTTCAATGATATATGCAAGTGTGTTGGTGACATACTGAATGCAAATGTGCTGGTATGTTCAGCAAAAGGTAAGGTGCTTGGAGTTTATGAAAAACAGGGCCTGCCATCATTACATGATCTTTTAACAGATAACATTGGTGAAGTAATAGACAGGGAACTTAATGAAAGATTTTTATCAGTTCTTTCAACAAAGGAAAATGTAAATCTTCTTGCCTTAGGTTTTGAGAATATTCAAAATGAAGATTTTTCAGCCATCATTCTTCCTATTGATTTCGCTGGGGAACGTCTTGGTACAACATTTATTTACAGACCTAAAAAGGAATTCCTTGTTGAGGATATAATTCTTTCTGAGTATGTAAATACTGTTGTCGAACTTGAGATGATGCGTGCCATTTACGAAGAAGATACAGAGAAAAAAAGAAATGAAGAGATGGTTAAATCAGCTATTGAATCATTATCTGTTTCTGAGAAAGAAGCTATTAAGTGTGTTTTCAGGGAACTCGGTAAAAATGAAGGGATTCTTGTTGCAAGCAAAGTCGCTGTGAAATATAATATTACACGTTCTATTATCGTGAATGCTATAAAGAAGCTCGAAAGTGCAGGCGTTTTAGAGGCAAGATCTCAAGGTATGAAAGGTACATACTTAAAGATTTTAAATGAAGCTGTCCTTGAGCTTGATCATAGTAAGGATGAAAAAATAAAATAACATAATGAGGTGGAAGAAACATGAATGCAGCAGTAATTATTGTTCTTATTTTGGGAGTAGTTCTCATTGGTGTAAGTTTTTTTCTTACAAGTGATGAGAAAGTTGAAGAAGAGGAAAAAACAACTCCCGGTTTAAAGGAAGAGCTTACAGAAGCTGATAAGAAGCAATTAAGAAAATTAACGGATTCTTATATGAATGAATACAGCAAAAAGAAAGTCAAGGAATCTGTAAAGAATGCTGTAGATGCTGAAATAAAAGAAAGGATCAAATTAAAGAATTCAGAAATTGAGTCTAAGATCGGTGTTATCAATGAGGCAATTGATAAAAAAGAGAAAGAAATAGACGAAAAATATGCTGAAGCTAATGCTAATGCTGAAAGATCTAAAGAAGAGATAGATAAGATATATAATCTCGTTACGGACAAGGAAAAAGAGATTAAAACAATACTTGGAGTTGCAGATGAATATAAAAAAGGTCTTGAAAAAATGAAGGGTGACCTTGATATAAAGAATGCAGCTGCAAAGGAAGCAGAGGAAAAGGCAGCAAAAGAAGCCGAGGAAAAGGCAAAAAAAGAAGCTGAAGAATTAGCTAAAAAAGAAGCTGAAGAAAAGGCAAAAAAAGAAGCCGAGGAAAAAGCTGCAAAAGAGGCTGAGGAGGCTGCTAAAAAAGCTGCAGAAGAAAAAGCTGAAGAATTAGCAAGAAAAGTTGCTGAAGAAAAGGCAGCAAAAGAAGCCGAAGAATTAGCAAGAAAAGAAGCTGAGGAATTAGCGAGAAAAGAAGCCGAGGAAGCAGCAAGAAAAGAAGCTGAGGAAAAGGCTGAAATAGAGGCGAAGGAGGCTGCTAAAAAAGCTTCAGAAGAAAAAGCTTCAAATAAAATAGATAATAGAAGAAAGAAAAATAACAATAATAAAGTAGTAGATATTAAGAAATTCAAGAGAAAGCCTAAGGAAGAGGAAAAAGTTACAGAGTCCCTTGAAGATATCCTTGCAGAAGAAGGAATTGATATTGCAGATGGCGATATCAATGCTAATATCATTGGAATGTATAAAGCAGGTTTTAGTATAATCGAAATTTCAAAGGTTACTAAAATGGGTGTAAGTGATATTAAGTATGTGATTGATCATCAGGGGAAATAGTAAAGGCGGTAATGAGAATGAATAGAAAATATTTACTTCGAGGAATCGGAATCGGACTTATAATTGGTTGTCTCGTTACTTATACAGCTTTTAAAACAGGTGATTATACAAAAAATAATAAGGCTGAACAGGTAACAGAAAATAAGGCTTCTAACGAGGCAACAACAGAAGAAAAGACTACAGTTGTTACAACAGAAGAGATAACTACTGAAAAGGCAACTGAAAAAGTTACAGAAAAGGCAACAGAAAAAGCAACTGAAAAAGCAACAGAAAAGCCAACAGAAAAGCCAACTGAAAAAGCGACAGAAAAGCCAACAGAAAAATCAACGGAGCCTCTTACAACTGAAGAAGCAACAACAGTTTCTATTACAGTATCATCTGGAATGGGCTCTGAACAGGTTTGCTCAATGCTTTATGATGCAGGTCTTATAACTGATGAGTATTCTTATAATCTTTATCTTGAGAATAATGGTTATGCGGATAGAATCAGGGTAGGAACATTTACTTTTACAAAGGGAATGTCTGAAGAAGAGATAGCTAATGCTTTGATCAGTCAGGGATTTTAAATTGATTTTTTACACAGCGTAGATGTAAGTTTTTGCTTGCATATACGCTGTTTTTATGTTATTATCAGCTTTGCGCGAAAAAAATACATGCAGTTTTCGTGAGAATGGTGCCAGAATGGCTGGTTAGATCTCATATAAATAAAAAAACTGCAGATGAAAAACCAGGAGGTAAACTATGAGCGTTATTTCAATGAAACAGTTACTTGAGGCAGGTGTTCATTTCGGACATCAGACAAGAAGATGGAACCCTAAGATGGCTAAGTATATCTATACAGAGCGTAACGGAATCCATATCATCGACTTACAGAAGACAGTTGGTATGATGGATGATGCTTACAAGGCTGTATTTGATTGCGCAGCTGAAGGTGGAACAATCCTCTTCGTTGGTACAAAGAAGCAGGCTCAGGATTCAATCCAGACAGAAGCAGAGCGTTGCGGTATGTACTATGTTAACCAGAGATGGCTCGGCGGTATGCTTACAAACTTCAGAACAATCAAGTCACGTATCGAGACTTTAAAGAAGTATGAGAAGATGGCTGAGGATGGAACTTTCGACGTTCTTCCTAAGAAGGAAGTTGTTGAGATCAAGAAGGAAATGGAAAAGCTTCAGAAGAATATCGGTGGTATCAAAGAGATGAAGAAGGCTCCAGATATGATCTTCATCGTTGATCCTCGCAAGGAAAGAATCTGCGTACAGGAAGCTAAGGCTCTTAACATTCCTATCGTAGGTATCGCTGATACAAACTGCGATCCAGAAGAACTTGATTATGTTATTCCAGGTAACGATGATGCAATCCGTGCAGTT
>CAMKMR010000139.1 GCA_946413945.1 uncultured Lachnospiraceae bacterium
CAACATTTGTTGAATCAGCCATAAGTGCAAGAACACCTTTTTTCCCAAGTTCTCCAAATCTCTGGAGATCTATTATACCGCCAAAGAGCGGTGTATAGTCAACTTTAAAGTCACCTGTATGAACAATTATTCCTTCAGGTGTAAATATAGCAAGGGCCGCAGAATCCGCAATCGAATGATTCGTTCTTATAAACTCTATCCTAAAGCAGCCAAGGTTAATGGTCTGGCCATAAGTAACAACTTTTCGCTTGATGTTATTTATAAGACCATGTTCTTCAAGTTTTGATTCTATTATACCCATTGTAAGCTTTGTCGCATAAATAGGCATATTTATCTGTTTTTCAACATAAGGTATTGATCCGATATGATCCTCGTGTCCATGGGTGATCACAAGTCCTTTCACCTTACCCTTATTTTCAACAAGATATGTCACATCAGGTATTACAAGGTCGATACCTAACATATCATCATCAGGAAAAGAAAGGCCACAATCAACCACTATGATTGAATCCTCATATTCAATCGCTGTAATATTCATTCCAATCTGTTCAAGGCCTCCTAAAGGAATGATCTTTACAGTCTTATTACTCTTATTATTCAATTTTACCTCCATTTATCGGTCCGTTAACTGTCCAAAAATCCGCACAAAAATATTATCATAGATATTTATCTATGTGATTCTGCATCGAGATAACTCTGAAGGATAATAGCCGCTGCCATTTTGTCGATGTACTGTTTTCTTCCTGATTCTGCAACGCCTGTTGCATCCAGTATCCTATCAGCTTCAATGGTAGTGAGGCGTTCATCCTGGAGAATAACCGGCAGTGATGTCCGACGCTCTAAATTTTCTTTAAATTCTTCCGTTGCAAGAGCTCGCTCTCCAACAGTATTGTTCATGTTCTTAGGATATCCGAGGATTATCTTTTCAACATTATATTCTTTTATTATCTCTTCAATCCTCTGATATGTCTTACGCAGCTTTGTAGGCTTCTCTCTTTCAATCGTCTCAAAAGGCTGCGCTGTTATAAGGAGTTCATCTGAAAGTGCCACTCCCACTGTTTTTGTTCCATAATCGAGACCAATATATCTCATATAAATATCTCCTTTTTTAATCTAGAAAGAGTCTTATTTATCCTTAAAGTTTGTCTCGATGTAATTATCCATAAGGACTTCTATTATTTCATCCCTTTCAGCCTTCATGATAAGACTTCTTGCGCCCTTATAGCTTGTAATATATGTTGGATCGCCACTCATGATATATCCTACTATCTGATTAACCGGATTATATCCTTTTTCTGCCAAAGCATTATATACTTCTTCAAGGATCTTTGGAACATCAAGTTCCAGCTCTTTTCCAACATTTATATTCTGAGTTTCTCCGCCATTAACATTAAACATAAAATCACTTCCTATCCGTACGCATAATGCGTTTATTATATTAAAAAATCTCGAAAGTTGCAAGCTAATCCATTTTTTCTCTTAGACTTACATTTTCTTTTTTCATTAAAAATATATTCCATAATCTGACAATTACCCAAATATAAAAATATGGGTTAATATATCTTGGAAACATATAATTTCTAATTTTATATATTTTTTTTAATTTTTGATCTTCTTTATAAAACAAACTATTTTTATCCAATTGGGTTGATACACCACTCCCTAATCTATATGCTACATACGGCTTTTCTTCAATATGACATTCAAAATTCTTTTCATCCAAAAAATATCTCCATGTAGGATAATCTTCAATCAACCGGAATCTAAATAATCTTTTCCACAAAATCGAGTCCCTATAATACTTCGCTTTAAAAAAAACACCCGGAGCAACAATAAAGTTTTCATACCTCATCATTTTTTTTATCTTTTTAGTTTTCCCTAAATGTCTTGCTAAAAAATAATTTCTATGAACCCTCCCATTAAGCTCACTATCCTCACCCATTAACGCACAGGGAGTAATAGTAATGCCATCTGGCAATCCCTCATAAAAACTAAATATATCTTCAGAAAGATATTTATCATCCCCCGCTATAGTAATAAACTCTTTTGTTTTTACACTTTTTATTCCATTATAAAGATTTCTTATAGTTCCTATATTGTTATCATGTGAAATAACCCTTAATTCATTAAAGTATGTTTTGTTATTCAAAAACCATTCATTAACGATTTCAACAGTTCTATCCTTTGAACAATCATCCTCAACTAAAATATCAATTTTTCTCCCATTAGAAAACCTTTCAACAACTTTTTTAATGCTTTCAAGATTTTCAACAATACAGTCTGCATGATTATATGTTAATACCAAAAAAGTAAATCCATCCATATTCGTTACCTTACCATCGCCAAAACATAAAACTTATCATTTGCCAAAAACCTCTCCATAAACATCAACTATAGAATTTAACTCTACATCAACTCCAAAACGCAAAGCCTTTTCTCCTCCATTTTGGGCTATAATCTGATATTTTTCTTTATTATCAATAGCATCAATCAAGAAATCAACTAATTCGTCTTCATTTTTAAAAACCAAACCAGTTTCCATATTTTGAACCGTTTCAGGATTTCCACCTTTATCATTAACAACTGTAAGTAAACCTGTTGCCATATACTCTTCAACTGCCCTGCTAAAACCTTCTCTAAAAGAGCAATTAAGACCTATATCGTAATTCACTAATTCTTTTCTTATATTATTACTTTGTCCCTTATATTCAAATGCTATCCCATTATCTTTTGCACACTTTACAATCTTATTTAAATACTCTGCATCAGCACTTCCAAACATATCAATCTTATATTTATTTTTATAACTTTCAGGAAGTTTTGCCAACACTTTCACAGCATCTAATTGTCCCTTTTCTTTTGATATATAACCAACAAATACTATTTTTACAATTACATCATTTAATACATTTTTCTTTTTAGAAAACAAAGATATGTCTATACTGTTATGCACTGTTTGAGCTTTTTCTTTATCTAGGCCACTATTTATCCAATCCTTTTTTACACTGTCAGAAACACATAATACCCTATCTGCATATTTATTAATCTCTCTAATATAATTCTTTCTTTTAAACATCATGTCAAAATGACCCGTCATATGCTCTCGAATATGAAATACATTTTTTTTATTGTATTTTTTTGCAAGAAACAAACCTAGATCTATCCTATCATCATTATTATGAATTATATCTATTTTATCCATATCTAACATATTATCAATTTTTTTAAGTGATGAATATATACCGTAATAATAACGCAATTTAATCAACGGAAACAGAATTATCTCTGCAACCCTCATAAACCCTTTTGCCCTATCTCTCATACGTTCTACATAATTCAATCTGTAAAATTTAACATTTAAGTTCTCTAACTTTTCACTTAAAAACTCACTTGCACCTAGCAATACTATAGGCGTAATGTCTTTATCTTTATTCTTTTTTATTTCTTTTATAAGATCTACCAGAGCATCAGCCGAACCACCTGGATTTATTCCTGCAACATACAAAACATTCATATTTACACCATTAGATATATCTTTCAGCTTTAAACATTTCTTTTATTTTTTTATCTGAATCTATCACTCCAGGTAAAGTAGTATAAATATATTCTCCAATTAGATTATTAATATACTCATTACTCTTAAGAAGATTTAATATTTCTTTTAATGAATAGACTCCAGAAAGGCCCTCATACGCTACACCAACTGATAAACTATTGATCCGAGATAAATACTCCATTATTCCCTTATGAATAGTCTTTATCATCTCGCCGTTTCCATTCTTTTCATAAAAAACTTGTTTTATTTCATTATTGGCAGCCATTTCATATTTTTTAAGGCTTCCTATATCATCTGAAAGCATACTTTCAGTTACTGCCACTTCTATACCGTTTTCATATAATGAAGCTATATCTGTATTCATTACACTTGAAAATGCATATGATAAAAGATTGCCTTTATCGAATTCAGCCTGATTAAATTTATCTCTGAATGTTCCTATCTGGGCTGAATAAAGTTTAATATCAAGTCCGCAAACCTGAGACAAAAAATACTTCATACTGATAAAAATAGTCGAATGAAATCCATCATCTACTAAAAGAATAGTCTTTTTATCTCCAATAACCTTTTTCCAGTACTGCTTAGCAGCTTCAAGCAAATCTTTATTACTTTCGATGATAATCTGTTTATTTAGAATAATCAGATTAGTTATTTTATTAATATGCTTTAAAGTAAATTTATCCTCTAAATCAATACCATTCTCTTTAAGAATTCCTTCTAAACTGACCAATAAATTTTCGGCTAAAACTTTCTTTACAGTAAGCTCTCCATTTACAGCATACGGTTTTATTACTTTATCCACAAATGCTAACGGGTACCTGTCAATAGAAAGAAGCAAAGATACAGCTCGGCTTATATATACATATTCATTATCTATCTTTTTATAAAAAGAATTATATGCGTCATAAAATATTCTTGCATCTCTCGATAAGAACAGCATCTTGTCTATCTTCTTATCTTCTGCAATCTGATTAAGCCAGGACGTAAAGCCTCCTACAAATGATCCGCCATATATAAAACCATATTGTTCAAGAGGACTCATGTCACAATAACCACAGTGAATCTCATTGTTTATTATTGAATTTGAAACTGACACTGCAATTGATTTACCGCCATTTACAGCCCTGTATTTCTTACCTTTTTCATATACCGAAGGATAATGCCAGGCATCAAATCCAGCCTTCTTACTGTTTTCATAATCAGAATTAAAATTATCTCCAATATGAAGCACTGACGATAAGTTAAGTTCATTCTCAACATATAACTTTACATCATCAAATAAAGTTCCATCTTTCTTATTTTTTTTATTCTCTGAAGATACAAATAGTTTGTCATAGTCACGATAACCACAGAAAGAAAGCAAGTTTTCTATATGTTCTTTATCCCAGTATGTATCAGTAACTATAAGTATTTTTTTTAATTTACTCTTTGCATATTCATATAACTGCATAATAAACTTGTTAGCAGTGCATAAAGCTATCTCCGTTTCATACTCAATTCTTGTTCCTTCCATTCCAGAGATATCACTAATTTTATTTATAACATGATAGATATCTTTTAATACATAATACTTATCATGCTTTAATGCTATATCCTCAGCCCTTTTTCTAATGCTGTAAAAATCATTACAATCTAATCTATTCCCAACTATATGAAATATATCTTCTGGCTTTTCAACATTTCTTAGTACCAATGTATCAAAAACATCAAAACTGATTACATCATTTTTATCTATCAGCCCTTTAATACTTTCAATATCAATTTTTCCGCAGTCCTCATATTCACCATTTTTTACTTTCAAAGTCTTTTGATTTGAACTAAGTAAAAGCTTTGTTAAATATGAATACGCCTTTATCTTCTGTCCTACTGTCTTATTTCCATTGTTGTTT
>CAMKMR010000140.1 GCA_946413945.1 uncultured Lachnospiraceae bacterium
ATCGGAAAAGGAATGATGTGAAATGAAGATATTTTCTACATACAGTGTAAAAATCTGCGTAAGATCGATATCATTTTCCATGTAAATATTTACAGTGTGGCATAATTGTGCTACGTTGTATTTGTATAGAGGAGGTGTTTTTATGCCGATAATTATGCCAATTAGAGATTTAAGAGATTCAAGCAGAGTGTCGGAACTTGCTCATAAGCATCAGGAACCGATTTATGTTACAAAGAATGGTTATAGCGATCTTGTTGTAATGAGCGCAGAATACTATGAGCGATTTGCAAGAGAGAATAGAATTGACCAGGCGATTTTCGAAGCGGAGCAGGAGTTTGCTGAGAGCGGAGAAGTAATTGATGCCAAAGTAGCTTTTGAGGAATTGGAGAAAAAGTATTTTGGATAAGTATAAAGTTGTATTGCTAAAAAGAGCATATAGAGATATTGAAGACATATATGCCTATATTGCTCATGAGAAGCTGGCGCAGGAAAACGCTGAGGGACAGATGAGCCGGATAAAGAAAGCAATTTTGGGCCTGGATCAGTTTCCTCAATCTCATCAAGACAGGATTGTTGGTCGTTATGCGGGTAAGGGCTATAAACAACTGACTATTGATAACTATTTTACAATTTTCAGGACTGATGAGAAGAAAAAAATAGTTTATGTTGTGACGGTTCAGTATCAGGGGCGCGACCTTTAAAAAGTTTTTTACGATGAAATGCTTCTTTGGGTTGAACAATTTGGAGGTGCTAGGAAATGAAGAAGATCATGTGGGCTATTTCATTTATTTCGCTTATTGGAACTGTGATAGTGCTTCAGTTTATGCCTGATAGGATTCCAATGCACTATGACATGGCTGGGAATATAGACAGATGGGGTTCAAAATATGAGAGCTTGATCTTTCCAATACTAATTCTTGCAATTTCTTTACTATGGACATTTATGATTAAATATTTTGAAAAGAAAGAGCAGAAAGCTACAGACGAAAAACAAAGAGCTGATGCAAAAACAAATGCTAAAGTAATTAAAATAGTTGGTGTATCTATGGCGGCAATGTTTACAATCATGCAGGGATTTATTATGTATGGCTCATACCACGAGGCTATTTCTAACGCCGAGAAACAGACAATTGATACTAGTAAGGTGGCGACTATCCTGATGGGTATCATTTTTATTGTACTTGGGAATTTTATGACAAAGATAAGGGCAAATGGTGCAGTTGGTTTCAGGGTGAGCTGGAGCATGTATAATGAAAATACATGGAGAAAGAGTAATCGTTTTGCTGCCACTATGATAATGATTGTGGGTGGATTAACCATTATCACAGCAGCCGTAATGAGGAATTCTTTTGGAGCAATGATGGTAATGTTGGGATATTTATTTATTTCAATAATAGTGGCATTGATCTATGCTCATAAGGTTTATAAAAAAGAAATTGCTGAAGGAAGATAGAATGGGCTATAATATCGGATAGCGGCTAAAGCGTATAAAATGTAAAAGATGTAAAAGTATAAAAATTTATAAAATAATGTAATCCTAAAAATATAACGGGGTATCCCGTTATATTTTTTTAATGGAAGAAAGGACTGATATGGAACATAATTGTGGATTTACAGATGGTAATCGTTGGTTTAGATATAGAGCTGCGGCTATAATCGTTGAAGATGGATATGTATTATTTGCAGGCAATGAAAAGGATGATTATTACTATTCTATCGGCGGGGCTGTTCATATGGGAGAAACCGCAGAAGATGCAGTTAAAAGAGAAGTTTATGAGGAGACAGGGGTTTCTTATGAAGTTGATCATCTTGCAGTGATCCATGAGAATTTCTTTAGTGATAATCAGGGGGCACTTAAGGGGATGGATTGCCATGAGATAGCATTTTACTTTCTGATGAAATCCAGAGGAACAAGAGAATTAAACAGCAATAGCTTTACCCAGGGGGGGATTAGAGAAAGCATGCATTGGCTCCCTATTGCAGAACTTGATAAATATAAGGCATTTCCAACTTTCATGAAGGAATATCTTCAATCAGAACATAATGGAGTTCAGCATATAGTGACGGATGAAAGAAAATAAAGCGTGACCATGCCCTTCCTGATTGAGCATATTGTGACAGCAGAAAGAAATCAACGGTCTTAAATGATACCTGTCGGAATAGTCTGCAAGTGGAGCATTATATTAAAGAAGTCTGTAGCTTTGATATATAGACGTTTAGTAGGTGCCATGATAAAATTGTGAAATAAAGGGGATAAGGAGTATTAAATATGTTAGATGGAAGTGTATTTGCAGGAAATACTTTTTTTTTCGGCTGGGAAGTAGCTTTACAGGAATGGCTTCAGGCCCTTATTAATTCTCCTGTTGGAATTGCAATCGTATCAGCTATGACCTATATGGGAGAAGAGCTGGTGCTTATTGCTGTGCTTGGAGTTCTTTATTGGTGGATCGATAAAGATTTTGGGAAATTTGTAGGAATGAATATTTTAGTTGGGCTTGTAGCAACTCCAATGCTAAAAAATATTTTTTTCCGTCGCAGACCATATTTTGATCATGAAAGCATAAAAATCTTAAAACCGGTTGATGCTTCTGCAGATATTTATGATATAAGTGCGCAGGGGTATTCATTTCCAAGTGGTCATTCAACAAATTCGGCAATAATTTATGGGTCATTACCTGTATATAAGAAACATAAGTTACTGGTTGTGCTTGGATTCGTTGTTCCATTTTTGGTAGGAATTTCACGTGTCATGTTGGGAGCACACTATGTAACTGATGTTCTCGTAGGATGGACTTTGGGAGCATGTCTTTTGTTTATTTCTTCCTATTTGCAGAAACATGTGAAAAATCAGAATATGATGCATTTTATTCTGGCACTTTGTTTTATGCCGGGATTGTTTTATTGCAAGACAACGGATTATTTCGCATCTTATGGAATGATGGTGGGATATTTCCTGGCAGCTCCATTTGAAGAGAAATTTGTTAAGTTTAAAGGAACGAAAAATCCGATAAAAGGAATCCTTAGAGTTATAGGTGGCGCAGCAATATATTTCATATTGAACATAGCTTTAAAAATGCCATTTTCTTCAGAATTTTTATCAAGTGCAACAATGCCATCGTTTATCGTAAGAGCATTAAGATATGGGATTATAATTTTTGTGGTTATCGGTGTATATCCACTGGCATTTGATAGAATTGGTAAGAAAAAAAATGACGAAAAAAGTGATAGATAATTTTCGTTATTTTCGTTATTTTTTATCCTGAATAAGAAACTTATTAAGAGGTAAATATTAATGTCAATTTTCGATATTATGGGGCCGGTAATGGTTGGACCTAGCAGCTCACATACTGCAGGGGCTTGCAGACTGGGACTTGTAGCTGGAAATCTCATGGGAGAGAAAATAGTAGCTGCAAAGATAAATCTGTACGGATCATTTTTACTTACAGGAAGAGGCCATGGAACAGATAAGGCTCTGGTGGCAGGGCTTTTAGGATTTAAAACAGATGATCTTAGAATTCCTGATAGCTTTAAATATGCTAAAGAAGAAGGGCTTATATTTGAATTTGGGGAAGCCAGATTAAAGGAAGCAAATCCTAATACGGTGGAATTTATCCTGACGGGAGAAAGCGGCAGAGTGCTGGAAGTTGTGGGATCCAGTATAGGAGGCGGCCGGATCAATATTGAAAAGATCGATGGTATAATAACAAATTTTTCAGGTGATTATCCAACACTTATCATTCGTATATTTGATCAGCCAGGGCATGTGGCAGAAGTTACAAGCATGCTGGCAAGTAAAGAGATCAACATTGCAAATATGCAGATGTATAGAAATATGCGAGGGGGAGAAGCGGTCATGGTGATAGAATGTGATCAGGAAGTCCCAGATGAGTGTATTACATGGCTTAAAAAAGTTGAGGGAGTTAAGGACGCGGCATATCTTAGCCTGTCTTAGATTGCATAGCCTATTTTGGCCGGGCAAAGACTATCTCATCATAGCCTATTTTGGCCTGTCTTAGATTCGTATCAGATTAAAAGATATGAATTCTTGAGAAAACAATAAAATGACGGAGATTAGTAATGGAAAATTTGATATATCATTCAATTGCAGATATTTATAAAATAAGTGATAAAGATAAGTTATCTTTCTGGCAGGTGGTTCTTAAGAGAGAAGCCTATGAACAGGGTATTTCAGAAGAAGAAGTCTTCTCTAAAATGAGAAGGCTTTATCTTGTTATGAAAGAGGCAGATAAAAATTATGATGGAAAGCTTCGCTCGGAAAGTGGAATGAGTGGAGGAGATGGACTTAAATTTGAGCAGTATGATAATGAACGTTCCCTCTTTAGTCCATTTTCAAATAAGGTTTGTGAAAGAGCTCTTAAAATGGGAGAAAACAATGCCTGCATGAAGAGGATAGTTGCAGCCCCTACAGCAGGTTCCTGCGGAGTTATACCAGCGATTATGATCACTGCGGAGGAAGGCCTTAATCTCTCAGAAGATGATATAGTTAAAGCTTTGTTTGTGGCAGCAGGAATTGGAAATGTAATAGCTGAAAATGCCAGCATTTCCGGCGCCAGAGGCGGCTGCCAGGCGGAAATCGGAAGTGCATCAGCTATGGCTGCAGGAGCCTTGTTTTTCCTTAAAATGAAACTGAAAAAAAGTCTAATAATGATGAAATAGCGGATATTGAGATAGATAATGAAAAGTTGTCTAAAGATGACTTGTTTAGAGAAAATCTTTTAAAGGAGCAGGGGATAGGAAATGCATCAGCCTTTGCTCTGAGTAATATGCTGGGACTTAGCTGTGATCCTGTGGGAGGACTTGTTGAAGTTCCTTGTGTTAAGAGAAATGCTTCGGGGGCTATCAATGCAATCCTTGCAGCGGAACTAGCCTCAGCGGGAATTAAAAGTGTCATTTCTCCGGATGATGTGATTGATTCCATGAGAAGAATTGGAGATTCAATGCATCCGGATCTTAAGGAAACTGCAATGGGAGGCCTTGCAACAACAGAAAGCGCCAAAAAAGCCTTAAAAAATAAGGGCTAAGCGGTACTTGACAAGAAATTTCAAATCTGATATATTTTCTTTCAATATAGAGCGAGGGAGTAGCAACCATCTTGTTAGGTGGTAACTTAAATCGTCAGAACGAATTTATTCCGGTTAGGTTTTAATTGAGCGAGACTTGAACTATTAATATGGTTCTTGGTTTCGCTTTTTTTGTATGATAGAAAATGGTTATCCTATTTTTTGTTATGGTAGGGACTGGCTACCTATAAAAAGCGGAATAAATGGAAAGGGGAGAAAAACAAAGTGTCAGAAAAATATGAAATTGAAAAATTAAATTCCATAAGAATTAAAGGCCTTGTTTCGAGTATAATTCTAATGATTGGCATTGGACTCCTAATTCTGGGAAAAATAGTGGGAC